>JBDLWG010000037.1:0-6638 GCA_039804385.1 Bacteroidota bacterium | reverse complement strand
GATTTATTATTTGGAAAAGAAAATGAAACAAGCTGTTTGAATTTTACGACTCTATTCCTAATAACTAAAATTTGTAGAAAAGAAACCTCCTTCCTTGATTCAAAAAAACACTACCTTGCGAAAAATTTGAAAAAAATTCGCTCCATACAGATGCGATAACAGTTCGATGACAATACAAACGTTACCACAACCCAAATCACCCCGCCGTGTTGCAGGGATTCTGCTATTGGTCATCATGCCAATCGTTGTTCTTTATCAAAACGAAATTGCTACGTATTTTTACCTCAAAACCACTTGCCATGAGCCGCGCAAACGCGCTTGGGCAGATTTTGGTATCTCGATTCCGCCTGCTCGAGTCTATGGAATTGACGTTTCACATTACTCCTGCCCAATCCAATGGAATGTCGTTAAAAAAAGCAATATCAATGGCATACACATTAGTTTTGCTTATATGCGAGCAACTCGCGGGATGCAAGTATTGGATTATTTATTCCAAGAAAATTGGGAAAATGCCAAAGCCGCAGGTATGCCAAGAGGGGCGTATCACTTTTTCCGTTTCCACGAAAATGCAGAAGAACAAGCTGATTTTTTCTTACGGGTTGTCCACCTCGAAAAAGGAGATTTGCCGCCCGTTTTAGACATTGAACATGATAAAATTAACAATGACCGCAAAATGGATAAAGAGCAAATCTTACAAGGCATTGCGAATTGGCTTGCCAAAGTGGAGGATGCTACTGGGATTACGCCTGTTATATATACGAATTTAGATTACTATAAAAATTATATCGCTGGCAGATTCAAACGCTATCCTGTGTGGATTGCGCGGTACAATGACCAAACGCCGCCGCGTTTGTCGGATGGGCGACAATGGTGGTTTTGGCAATTTTCAGAAAAAGCGCGGATTAATGGTATTTGTGAAAAAGTGGATATGAATGTTTTTTCGGGCGATTTGAATTATTTGAATTTGATTCGGAAAAAATAACGAGATTTAACTGCCAAAAATGCGTTGTAGCGGGAAAGAAATTTTTGAAATAGGATGCTTATGATTTGAAGGATAAAAAGGATATTTTCAGTTGAAATTTGCGCTTTTCAACTAAAAAACCTAAGTTGCGCGGTACGGTTTGAATTAGGATTGATGGAATCTTAAAAATTCCATCAATCCTAATTCAAACCTTTTCTATTTTGGCAGTTTTAAAAAGCAGAAAAATTTGTAGTCGAAAAATTTATTTCCCGCTAAATAAGTTGTTATGCCGTATGTTTTTTACAAAAATTTCAATTTTTTTTTGTAAAAGAGTTGTTTAGTTAAAAATACTGCTTATCTTTGCCAGCAATAAAAGCAGAAATCAGTTTTCAAAACCTATTTGTTTAATTTTTAAAACATTCTATTTTATGTTTCTTTCTTTCTTTCTTTCTATAGCTATTTAGCTAATGCCTTTGCTTTCTTGCATGTTAGGCACACCTTTCTCATTTCTTTATCGCTGTTTGCATCACCTACCAATAGTAGTGACAGCCTTGCTGTTTGTGATGAATCGTTTGAGATTAGCATCGGTGATAATGACCTAATCTGGAAAATGCAGGCATATAATTATACTGATACAAGGGTAAAAGGTCCTCATATCAATATAAAAAGGGATAATGGTGATCCTAAAAGTGTGGTAAGCGAAGCCAAATTAGACCCTCAAACGGGCGAGTTAGACTGGGAGCGATGCTGCGACAGACCGATGAGCAATAAAATGAAAGAGTCTGTTGATAGATTCGTCAGTAAGCTCAAAAAAGATAAAACTTTATGGCGGGCTGCAAGAGTACAACTCGTACGAGGCATAGAAGATATGGAATTAGATAAAAAACATGGTTCAAAAGGAGATAAAGACATTGCGACAAGAAATTTGAAAGAATGGCAAATCCTCTTAGAAAGAATAGATAAGGATATCTTAGATTAATAACAAAATATTTATTACAATGGAACTTATGAGTTGTTTTCAAAAAAGCAGTTATGAGCACATTCAAATAGGAATGAGTTTTGATGCTTTTCAAAAAAAAGGTTCGCCCAAACACCCCTTAGTTAAAGATATTTTCTCTGCAAGAGATAATGCCTATGGTTGTCGTCTAAATGGCGCGGAATACTTGTTTATGAATAATGAATTATTAAGTGTTAAAATTGACACATTACATTTATTTTTTAATGAATCCAAACAAGTCTTCAATCACCTTACACTGGATAAAACCATCCAACAATGGGCGAAACATGGTTTGAATTGGGAAATATATCGCTTGTACACGCTTGAAAAACAGATTGTACTCCTTTGTAACGATATAATATATGAATTTATATTTATGGGTAATAAATTTAAATTGGATCAAATTCGCATAAGAATCTTAGACCCAATTAAAGATAATGCCTATTTGATAAATCATATCGAATCTGAAAACAAAAAATTAAAAGACGAAACAATATGATTGAAAGTCAATTAATGATTTTTTAATACTTTTAGTGTTTTCTTGCTTTTATTCTAAAAGTACCCAAAAATGAAATTTATTGATTTTGCTATCATTAAAATGGATATTGTTCTTTTCTAAAAAGGCAGTATCCATTTTTCATTTCACCTCATTGGTGTTCACAAATTTTTGTTTGAAGCAATAAAAAAAAACTGAGTAGTTGAAATTAAAGAATTGACAAAAAAGAATACTGGCTAAAAGATTGACTTTCAATGCAGTATAACGTTTGGAGGGTTTCAGACCCTCCAAATGTTGTTATCGATTCTTTAAACCTATCAACTATTTAGCGGGAAATAAATTTCCCGACTACGAAGTGTTGGATGTTAATTTCATGGATTTTACACTTGTTCCTCTGGCTCTTTTTCTTTAAAAGGCGATGTTTCCACCCATTTACGTATCAAATATTTACTCAACAATAAACTTGTTACTAAGGTCACAATGGCTAAAATAGCTAACCATTCATATTGTTTTTGCAATAAAAAAAAATCATATAATCCATGAAATAAGACGGCTAAAAAAACGCCTAAAAACATAATTTGCCCGCGTTGTTGGGGCAAAAACTTCGCCATACCCACAAATGCGCCCATCAAAACCCCAAAACTGGCATGTGCAGGCACTGCTGTCACCGCCCGCGCCAATGCCACAGGCAATCCTTGCAACGAATAAAAGATATTTTCCAACGTCGCAAAACCCATGCTTATCAACACGGAATACACGATTCCATCCATCGGTTCATTAAATTCGTCCGAAGTGTAAGCGTACAATCGCAAAAACGTGAATTTTGACAATTCTTCCGTCAGCGCGACCACAAAAACGCAAAAAATAAAACTTTGAACCATCGTCTCAGGCATATCGGGGTCTCCATCGGGGCGGAAAAGCATCTGAATCGCCACCGCAGGTGCCGTACTCAATAGCCCACAAACAAAGCTCCCAATGGTCAGTTGCCAAGGTTCTCTTTCGTATTTGTCCTGTCGGATAATCCAATACGCGATTGCCAATCCGGGCAATACCGCTATGATTAGTACTAAAAGTTTCATATGTTAATACGTGCGTTGCATGAAGTTACGCACAATTTTAAGGGTTTCCTCTTTGGCGCGGAACATGCCCATATGCGCCACTTTCGGTAAAATATGGATGTCAGCGATAGCAGGCAGATGGGTCTGATTTAAACTTACTTGGTAAGGAATCACTTTATCTTGTTTGCCAATGATGAACAAAATAGGGTAGGGCGCGTCCCGCAAAACGTGCGCTTGGTCGGGGCGATGCAACATGGCTTCATGCGCACTGATGATGGCAGCAGGTGGATATTTCGACGCTTTGAAAATCAAACTATTGATTAAAAATTCATTGCTTGTCGCAAATAATTCAGCGAAAAGACCAGGTATCAATTGTTTAACATACAAAATCGACCCATTTTTTTGGATGAATTGGATGGATTTGCGCCGTTCCTTTTTCTTATCATCGCTGTCTGCGTAAGGATGCGAGTGGAATAAACCCAATCCTTTGATGCCATTAGGATACCGTTTGGCGAAAGCAACCGACACGTAACCGCCCAAAGAATGTCCTATCAACACGGATTCCGTCACGCCTAATTCATTCAACACTGCTTTTACGCTTTGCGCCATGAGGTCAATCGAAGGTTCGGGCAAGAGTTCGGATTCGCCAAAACCCGATAAATCGACTCGAATAATGCGAAATTGAGGCAATTCTTTGATAAATTCGCTCCAAATCGTGCTATCTTCGCACAAACCGTGTAATAAAACTAAGGTTGCACCAGTGCCTTGGTCATAATAAGCTACTTTTTTCCCATGAAACGCTATCCAATTCATATTTTTAAATTGTAATTTGTTTTGTTTGATTTCTGTTGAAATGCAGGAATGGTTTTAAAAAAAATTCGGATTGAAAGGCAAAGTAAAGGTTTTTTCCTATCTTTACAGAAAATTTCTTTGTTACAATAAAAAATGGCAACAACCAACCAGAATCTTTCCCCCAATCAACTCGCTTTGCTGCGTTTGCGGCGCAATCGCCCTGCGATGTTTGGAGTGGGTATTATCGTGTTGGCATTGATTCCTGCGATTTTTGGGTACGCGCTCTCACCCGATAGCACGCCTGATGCGAATGAGCAAATGCCTTTAATTGCTTTGAAAAACCCTGGTTTTAGCATAGATGTATTGAAAATACGCAAAAATCGAGCGATTCCGCAGGTTGGTTTTTTCAAAAAAATGGGATTTGGTGCGCCGAATCCGTATGAATTGGTTCCAATCAACGCTTGGCGATGCTCTAATGATTCGATTTTCGTGGAAAAGTACGCCGATGAAGACCCCGAAACGGGCAAGCGCGTGAAAGGGGTGACGGTCGGCTATCCATTTGTGGATGTCGTGTATGCGTTACAGGCGGGTGCGTCCATCCAAACGACTGCGAAAGGCACTACCTTTACGGATTTGGATGGAAAACCACAAATCGCACAAATCGCTGATTTAAAGCAAGTTATCGAAAAAAAATTAATTATAAAAAAGACTTTTTGGCTTGGAACGGATAATTTTGGACGAGATAATTGGAGTCGTTTATTATTAGGCGTGCGGGTTTCGCTCATGGTTGGGTTGATAGCCGTGTTGATTTCGCTGACGATAGGTGTTTTATTGGGCGCGTTAGCTGGCTTTTTGGGCGGGCGCATCGACGATTTAATCATGTTGCTCATCAATACGGTTTGGTCGATTCCGACGATATTATTGGTTTTTGCCATTGTTTTAGCTTTGGGACGCGGGATTGGTGTCATTTTTTTAGCGGTTGGACTCACGATGTGGGTGGATGTGGCAAGGATTGTGCGGGGACAAGTGCTTTCGTTGAAAGAAATGTTGTTCATCGAAGCCACTCGCAGTATGGGTTTTAGCACGGCGCGGACGATTTGGGGACATATTTTGCCCAATGTTTTGGGGCCTGTGATGGTGGTAGCAGCATCGAATTTTGCAACAGCGATTTTGATAGAATCAGGATTAAGCTATCTCGGATTTGGGATACAACCGCCTGCGCCGAGTTGGGGAACGATGTTGAATGAAAACTATGGTTATGCGATTGGGGGCAAACCGTTTTTGGCGGTTGCGCCTGCGATGGCGATTTTATGGATGGTTTTGGCGTTCAATTTAGTAGGGAACGGTTTCCGAGACGCGTTAGATGTCAAAACGAAAGATTAAAAAAACAGGGCATATGAAAGAAAAAAGCAAGCTGGCAATCGCCCAACAAAAACGCATCGAAGGACTCGAATTAGAATTAAAAGCATTGCAAGAAAAGTATCATTTAGAACATATTAATTTACTAACCAAACAGTTACAAATTAATCGTTTATTAAATGTGACGCAAGCGATTAACAATAATGTCCGTATTGATGAACTTTTTAGGATGTACAAAGAGTTCTTAAATTGGGATTTGGGCGTACAACGCATTGCTTTATTTCTACCGTCCCTTACCGAAAATGGATTAGAAAAAGAATGGATTTGTTTTGGTTCGGACGGTGTTTTATTGGAATCGAATCCCATTGTTTTTACCCACGAACTCTCTGTTTTTGACGATGTAACGCATTTGCGCAAAGGCATTCACCCCTTTTTTGATGCTTTTGAACAAGTCATTCCTGTCAAACACAAGGATGACCCGATTGCGTATTCGTTTATTAGCGGCATTGCGCAAGCAGCAGATGCGACCAGTAAAATACAACTTATTACGACTTTAACAAATGTTATTGCCGTTGCTTTTGAAAACAAACGCTTATTCAAACGCCAACTCGAACAAGAACGATTGAATCATGAAATGAGTTTAGCAGGCGATATGCAGCAAAAATTAGTTCCCGAAAAACGGCTTCAAACCCAACATTTTGAAGTATCCAGCATTTACAAACCGCATTTAGGCATTGGCGGCGATTATTTTGATTGTATTCGATATTTTAAAAATCGATATGTCTTTTGTGTGGCAGATGTGTCGGGCAAAGGCTTGGCGGCTGCATTGGTGATGTCCAATTTTCAAGCCTGTTTGCATATTTTGATTCGCAAATCCAATACAGTTGAGGCATTTATACATGAGTTAAATGAAGCAATTGTTCGGATAACAAGAACTGAAAAATACATTACTTTTTTCATAGCGGAGTACGATTG
>JBDLWG010000036.1:0-11833 GCA_039804385.1 Bacteroidota bacterium | reverse complement strand
TATCCATTGACTTTTTAAACGGATTGTTTTGAACATAATGCATCATTGGAATCGCTCCTTCCGATAAAAAACGGTCTGATTCGTCCTTGCTATCGGCAAATAAATACGCCAAATGCAATCCATCTACTTCATTTGCATCCACAGGTTGGAAATCATTGGAATGATTCAGCAAAAATAACAATAATGCACAACATCGCACACTCCCTAATAAAATGGTTTTAGGAAAGGGTGCCGTTTCAAAGCGGCGGTCAGGTGGATCACCGTAAAATAATTCATCTTGATTCGGAACAAAAGATGGCTTTATTTTATCATTAAAAACAGGATTATTGGTTTTCCCATGCACAAAATCTCTAAATTGATTGTAAGCCAACCGAATTTTACTCAACGAATAAATCGTAAAATAATTGGAATAAGTCGTTATCCAAAACCACTCTTTCAGTTTATCTAATTGCGCTCTACTTGGTTGCTTATTCTCTTGAAAGAAATAAGTTATAAATATCAATTGATTATGATATGGCAAAAGTCGGCGGTCTATTACTAATAATTCTTCAAATAAAAATTGAATCGCTCGCTTGATATTTTCGACGGTTTGAATCGTCTTTTCAATGAAAAGAGTTTTTTTCTTTTGGTTCTTTACTTTATCTTTATCTTTAATAAGGTCTTCAATTTTGTAATCAAAATAAATCTTATCATACGAATTTTGAATACATTGTAAAATAACATCTCTTTTCAAATCACCAAAATTATAGATTTTTAAGGCTTCTAATAACTGATTGATAGATTGCCCCAAATTAAAAGGATTTGCGTCCTCCTCATTATGCGTGAGTGCCGCCGTCATCCAATCCGCAGACATTTTAGAACCCATTGAATTGATGCGCGAAAAAATTTCTACCGCATCTTGTATCGTACCGCCTTCTATTTCAATCAATGATATATTATAATCAATTATATTTGAAGATAAGACTCGTCCTCTTTCAATCAATCGCTTTAAATGATTCTTATCCGTGATTTTACTTCTCAACGCATCCATACGCTCCCCAAACGCGTAAGTATCAATCAAAAGGCAAACAGGAATATTCGTTATTTCACTTGCTGCGACTCGTGAGATATTAAAAACTTCTCGTTCCAAATCGTAGTAAATGTTAAATTCTCTTTTTAATTTAGATTCATCTATCTTATAGTCCACTTTTTCTGGGTTCGTTAAACAACCAAATAACGTAGATAATCGCTGAAAACCATCTAAAATATAGAAAAAACCAGCATTTGAAACCGTATCAACGGTGTAAGGACCGAACTCCTGATGAATCTTAAAATCAATTTCAGATTTCCACAACAAAATCGTTCCAATCGGATAACCCAATTGGATACTATCAAATAATTCTAATTTTTGCTTGTTTGACCAAATAAAATCGCGTTGAAAAGCAGGAATCTTTACTTTTCCTTTTTCAATCAACTCAATTAACCGAATTAAACGACTCAATTTAGGTTCAATACTCAATGAATGACTCATAATAATTTTGTTATTTTTGCTAAAATATCTTGTAATTCGGTTGGATTGGTTTGATGATGGGTTCGTTCTAACAGATTTGCTTGTTTCACAGTGTCATCTAAAAACCATTTTGGAAAATCGGTTTTGAAATGTCTTTCAACTTTCTTTTTTCTAAACACCGTAATATCTTTTTCTCCAACACTTTTGTATAAATCTTGTATTTCTCTGGGAAATGAACTCCAATTTTTATCAGGAAAGCCTTTTTCTATATCAAAAAAATCTTTTTGAATCGGCGACAACCGCAAATAAGCCTGAATAAAATCTCGATTCTCCTTATTTTCGATGGTTTCAAACACAATATCAGGCATATAATTCTCCATTTCTCTTTTTTCCAAAATATGATATGGAATTTTATGCTTTTGTAAAAAAATAATTAAATTTTCCGTTTCTGTTTTAAGTTGCATGCTCGGATGCTCTTTATCACTATCGCGCAACACAAAGCAACGGATATAATGATGCGATGCTTTTGGCAAATTTTCATAACGCTTCAAAATCGTTGTAACACAAGCCTCAATCGTACTGCCGCCTCCAAAAACATATTGTAACCAATTATTATCTTTATGTTGTTGAATCTTCTTACTTTTCTTTTTGAAATGCTTGATTAATGCGTTCAAAAAATGTGCATCATTTTCACTGTGTTCCAAAATAATGGAAACAGGTTGTTGTAAAAAAAGCATTGCTTCATTGACTGTAAAGGTGTTTTCTGAAGGATTTTTAGCAATAACAAAATCGGCTTCAAGACTTTGTTGAATGACTCGAATGAAACTTCTTTTTATAATTTCTTGATAATCAGCATCTAATGTATTGTATAAATCCAACTTTTCAAATTGTTCGATGGATTCCAAGTCAATAAAAAGTTCATAACGAAGATGATAACAAATTTCATCTATCAACAATTTTATCGCTTTAGAATTGCTGGTTTCAAAAGCATCTTTTTGGATTTTAATCAACATTTTTAAAAAATATTTTTTTGGCTTTTTAATTGTGCCGTTCTAATCGCTAAAGTTTCCTCTAAAGTTTCACTAAAAACATTTTCTGGCCAAAAATCAACTTTTCCATCTTTATCCACATGTATCGGTTTCAAATTACTTTCGCCTGTCTCCTCATCAAAATCTACATAATAAATCATTAAATTATCTTTGCTAAACTTTCCTTCTGCGACTAATCGCCTCATTCTCAAAACAAAATTTTGAGAGTGTGATTCAATTAAATAGTTTCTATTTTTATTTTTGACATTATCTGCAAATAATTCTGCTAAATTGGCATGTGCCGCAGGATGTAGATGCAATTCAGGTTCTTCAATAATGGTTATCACTCTCTTTTTAGGTGCTGGCAAAAAGGCATCCACAACTAAGGGCAGGATTTGACTCATACCTTGTCCCACATCCCTAATATTGACTTGCACTTTGGGATAACTTCGCACCAATTCAACCTTATAATCGGGTGCTTGTTCGACATTAATACGGAGTCCCCAATCTTCAAAATTGGCTTCGTACCATTGACTAACTGCTTTCAATAAAGTACCTTCGCCTCGAGTAACATCTTGAATTAAAAAAGAATAAGCATTTTCGCCATCTATTTCCCATTTTTTATTTTTAAGAAATGCTGATTTTAAGTTAAATATTCTGTTGGGTATTTTCCGATAGGCACTAAAATAATTGGTGCGCAACATTTCAGGATAGTTTATTTGCGGTGTATTCCCGCTTCCATCTTTATCCGTATCAGCATACAGGAGTAAGTCTAACGTAAAACCATAAAAAAAACAATTGTATAGGGTCTCATCTACTTTGTCTAAATAATTTTTTCGACGGTCATTATATTCCAATTCCATTTCATCATTCCATTTCCAATAGGTAATTTTAGGCGCGTCGGTATGTCGAGTGCCTGATTGTATTTTTACAGTTAAACAATTTCCATCATTTGTTTTCAATTCAAACATTAAATAACCCACTTGTTTCCGTCCGAAAATCAAGTCTTTAAACGACACTCCTAATTCAATCCCATAATTATCCACTAATAAAGGTTCATCAAAATCTGCGTTCAACGCGTTTTCTATCATGGGCAACATCTTCAAAACAGCACTTTTTCCTGAACTATTTTTGCCAATTAGAATGGTCATTGGTCTCAATTCTAAGGTTTGTTTTTCCTTAAACGATTTATAATTTTCAAATGAAATTTTAGTAATCATCTTGTTTTAATTGTTTTATTTGAATTAGGAATGAAGGAATTTCAAGGAATTAAGGACTCATTCTTTGGATCTTTACAAAAAAGGAGTCCTTAATTTCTTAAAAATCCTTAAAATCCTAATTCAACAAATCCCTAAATGCTTGCTCCGAAAGGATTTGAACCGTTCCAAGCGTCTGCGCTTTTTTCAATTTCGACCCTGCTTTTTCGCCCGCGACCAAAATATTCAACTTCGCACTCACGCCCGAAGCAATCGTTGCACCTGCTGCTGCGGCTGCTTTTTCGGCATTTTCACGCGTATATTGCGAGAGCGAACCCGTGAATAAAATCGTCTTGCCTGAAAATACGCCGTCTGTCGCAACAGCAGGTTTTTTATCTTCCGCCGTCGGCTTCATATTAACGCCAAGACGCTCCATTTCTTTTAAAATGGCAATATTTTTTTCATTTTGGAACCAATTGATAACGTTTGTTGCCACAACAGGACCGACATCTTTTATAGATGTGAAATGCGTTGATTCCCAATCTTTTAAATCCAAAACATGCTCAATTTCTGCCGCCAACAATTTGGAAACTTTCCGCCCCAAATGATGAATGCACAAACTGTATAAAACGCGTTGAATGGGATTTTGCTTCGCTTTTTCGACTGCTTTTTGAATATTTTCCGCCGAACGTTTGCCAAAACCGTCCAATTTAGCGATTTTTGAATAATCCAACCGATAAAAATCAGCAATATTTTTCAACCAACCGATTTGTTGAAGCCGTCGAACCGTCGATTCGCTCAACCCTTCCATGTCCATCGCGTCTTTGGAAACATGGTGAATCATGCGCTGCATATCCTGCATCCCACAAGTGCAATTCGGACATCGCCAAGCTGCTTCAGTGCCTGTGCGTACTAATTCAACTTTTTCTGTGGTATTTGCAGGACAAAATTTCGGAAATTCGACGGGTATTTCCGTTCCATCGCGCAATTCTTCCATTGCTTTAACGATATATGGAATCACATCGCCCGCCCGTTCGACCAAAACCGTATCCCCAATCCGCAAATCTTTCGACCGAATAAAATCTTCATTGTGCAGCGAAACCGATGAAACCGTTACGCCTGCCAATTGCACAGGTTCCAATTTCGCAACAGGCGTAACCGAACCCACTTTACCCACTTGATATTCAATATTTAACAACTTTGAAGTAGCTTGTTTCGCCTTGAATTTGAACGCAATTGCCCATCTCGGATGATGACTCGTGAATCCACAACGTTCTTGCGTCGCTAAATCATTGACTTTCACCACCATACCATCAATTTCGTACCCATAACTATCTCGTTTTTCTTGCCAAGCGTTGCAAAAATCGCTTACTTCTGCGATATTTTTACAAATTTTAGTTTCCGTTGCAGGGATTTTGAACCCTAATTCGCCCAATAATGCAATCGTTTCATGGTGCGTTTTGAATTGATTCAACACATTATTGCCTTTTTTATCCACCGCGTAACCCAATTGATACACAAAGGCTTCCAAACCGCGTTCGGCGACATCCGCAGGATGCTTGGTTCGCAAACAACCTGTTGCCGCATTTCGAGGATTGGCAAACAAGGTTTCGCCCTCATCTTCGCGTTTTTTGTTGACTTTTTCAAACACATCCTTGCGAATCAACGCTTCTCCGCGCAATTCAGCTTTGTAAATACCATGTTTGGAAAACGCCGCACCCAGCGGAATCGAGCGCATCATCCGCGCATTTGCCGTCATTTCCTCTCCATTTTTGCCATCGCCGCGAGTCGCAGCACGAACAAAAATATCGTTTTCGTACAATAAAACAATGGTTCCTCCATCAAATTTGGGTTCAACACAATACTCAATGGCAACATCAGTGGCAATCAAGCCTGTTTTTTTGACTTGCGCATCAAAATCATTCAAATCAACTGCATTATAAGAATTGTCCAACGATAACATTGGAATTTGATGCGGAACGGATTGAAAAGCACCTGTCAAATCGTCTGAAACGCGTTGTGTAGGCGAATCCAATGTTTTCAAATTAGGATACAATGCTTCCAAAGATTGCAATTTTTTGTAAAGCATATCATATTCATAATCAGAGATAACTGGATTATTGAGGACGTAATACCGATGTTCATGGTACGTAATCACGTCTTTGAGTGCCGCGATTAAAGCAGCCGCTTCTAACGGATTTGGGATAGCATTATCCTTTAAAATTTTTTTAGATAAGTCGAAAAGGCGGCGTTGCGCTTCGGGTGTGTACATGATGATAAATGGTTTAACGGTTTAGGATAATAATTTTTCAATTTGTTGTTTAAACCAATTGGTTTTTGCCAAATCGACTTTTGCAATATTTTGTCGTTGTGGCACTTGCGTACCATAAATTTTCATTTGAAATACTTTATAAAATATTTCTAACTCATTGCTATTCAAATATTTTTGTATAACAGTAGATTGAATATAATTTTCATCTTTGATTTTAAATCGATTTTGCAATGGTTTATGATTGAAGATAGGTTCTCCAAAATACGGATACGTTGCACGAGAAGACACAATTTGCAACATAATGGCATCTTTTACTTCATTTTTAGCAATAATCAATTGTTCGATATAATTTTTTTTATCGTAATGTAAATCTTTTTTTTGATAATATTCCGATAAATTATCGGGATGATATAGATAATTTTCAATACTGTAATAAGGCAAAATTTTCAAGTTAGGATATTGATTACCAATGAATTGCATATCTTCATCGGTTAAAAAATCTCTATCGACAATGCCTTTCATATCCGTAGTGCGCGTCTTGTGAAACACATTATTTCGATTGTTATCCGATATAAATACCGTTTTGGGAATGCCCACTTCTGCATAATAAATGCGGTCTTTATTTTCCACAAAAAACAAATTTAAATGCTGAAAAAGGGCGGGCAAAAACGCTTTTCCGACTGCAATTTCATAAATATCAGGATTTTCTTTGGGCTCAGGAGTCAAAATTCGAGGCAAATCAAAATCATAATTGTCGAAATCAAGAATCGCAGCCGTTTCCGATTGCTTCGCATATTCGATGAAACCTAACGAATGACTTGCGGTCCACAATTGACAATCCTTTGGAATCCAATGTTCTACAATTTCTTTTAATAAATCATATTGCAATTGTGTATTTAAATGCAAATCCATTTCATCCAAATAATAAATGGTATTTTGATACAAACGCGCCCGACTCATTAAATTAAAAATTAAATTAAAAACTTCTTTCTCGCCAGCACTCAAATAATCATAATGAAAGGTCGAATTGCCTTTTTTAAAGGTAATTTGGGCTGTTTTGCCTTCAAGTGGCGGGATTATTTCGGTTAATTCCAATTTTGTACCATTCTGCGCCCCAAAAATGCGTCCTAATGAATCATTAATTGGTTTAATATATTTTTGATGAATTTCCTCACCTGATTTGCGCAAAGCAAACAAATCCTTCAAAATGATTTCAGTCATTTTTTCTATATCGTTTTCAAAACGATTATCCCTATCAATAAAAAATTTAGGTCTATCCGTATCTTGTTGATTATCAATGGGTTGCGTTTGCCCAAGACTGGTGCGCGTCAAACGTGCAATCTGCCGAAAACTCGTTCTGCCATAAAACAGATCCAAAGCAGTCAGTTGATGGAAATGGAGTTTCAACCGTTGTTTCGCGCCCAGTTTTGCCGTTTGCAAGTGATTGAGCCTCATGCCTTTACCTGTTGTATTGAAGGTATCATCCGAAATATCAATCGGTGGATAATCGTCAAACGTCATTTGAACGTGCGTCAATTGCGATTCCTTTTTTTTGAAATACGGTTTAAAATCAATCATGGAGATTGGGTCGCGCTTTACGATACTATCCGCAAAACGGAACGCATCAAAAATACAAGATTTGCCCGCCCCGTTTGCGCCAATCAATAAAATTAATTTCGTTTCATTAGCAATATTTTTTATTTGTAAATCATTGAATCGCTTGAAATTTTTTAAATGAAGACCCGTAATTTTCATGGTATGGTTTCTTTTGAATGAAAAGATAGACGCAAAGATAAAATACAGTTGTTTATAAAACAAATTTTTAAAACATTTAATTTATTAATATAAACATTTTGTGTAAAATATTTTAGCAGGTGACTCGAAAATTATAATGCACAAACGATTTTGTTGTTTATGAAATGGATCTTTATCAATTAAAGATTTATAAAGATACGTCTTTTTTTTAACTTTGTATTGAATTTGAAACCAAATCGTTTAGCAACCATTTTAAGTCACATGAAAAAAAATGACCCAAAGTTAATCCATTGTTTATCAATGTTTTATATCCTTTTGGCAACTTTCCAACTCCCCGCACAAACCTTTCCTGCGGGTGCGCAAGTCCTCACTTTTCGGTCCGAAGCAGATGATTCGGAGCAACCTTATGGACTTTACTTGCCCGAAAATTATAATGCGAGTCGAAAATATCCACTCGTTATCATGCTGCATGGCGCGGGTTCCAATCATCGATTGGCGTTGCGGCGCGTTTTTGGCAAAAGCAATACGGCGCAGGAAAATGATGTGGAGGCAAGTCGCACGTTTCCGCCTTTTCGGAAAGTCGATTATATTGTAGCGAGTCCGTTGGCACGCGGCACGATGGGCTATCAAGGCATTGCCGAAAAAGACGTTTTGGACGTTTTGGAGGATGTCAAAATGCGTTTTTCGGTCGATGAAGACCGTGTGTATCTTACTGGATTGTCGATGGGTGGCGGCGGTACGCTATGGTTAGGGTTGAATTATCCCGATAAATGGGCGGCACTCGCGCCTGTTTGCCCTGCAACGCCCATCGAGACGATGGATTTAACCTCTAATGGGTCGAATTTGCCCATGCACTTTTTTCAAGGCGCGGCGGATTCAGTGGTCAAAGCCGATTCGACTAAAAAGTGGATAGAACGCCTCAAAGCGGCGGGTACAAACATCGAATATGCCGAATATGCAGGTGTTCAGCACAATAGTTGGGTGAACGCATATCAAGAAGGTTTTATATTTGATTGGTTTGCGAAGCATCGACGCAATCGCTTTCCTGATAAAATCCATTTTTCAAGTCCCCGTTTGAAACATGGAAAGGCTTGGTGGATTCAATTGGAATCCATTGCAGTCGGCAAAGTGGGACATATAGAAGCGCATTTTACCAATCTTAATCAATTGAAAATCAATACAAAAGACTTAAATGCAGTGACCTTATATTTGGGCGGGCATCCGCGTTTCACTTCCGAAAAAATATTACAACTCCAAATCGATAGTCAATTATTGCGCGTCGTGATGATGGATTCGGTGAGCTTAATGAAAGAAGGCAAAAGTTGGCGTGCGAATCAAATTTATCTGCCCGCACCGAATACAAAACGGCGCGGCGCGGAAGGTTCGTTAGTAGAAGCCGTATCAGATAGACATATATATGTGTATGGCACGAATGATAATCCGCCGCCTGCGGTATTGGAAAAAAGGCGTTTGGAGGCAGAACGGGCGGGGAATTGGTCGGTTTATCGGGGCGAATTTTTAAAACGCATTATGATTTTTCCAAGAGTATTGAGTGATAAGGAAGTGCGTCCATCGGATTGGAAAATGGCAAATTTAATTTTGATGGGTACAGCGAAAACCAATCTTTGTATCGCCTCTATCGCAACCAAATTGCCTGTACAACTTGCCGATACGAGTGGAAAATATGGTTTATTATACATTTTACCGTCTGAAAACAATCGGTATGTGGTCATCAATAGCGGGATTCCTGCCTTAGACGCGCCAGAGGCGGGCGATATTCCAACAGGTTTGAAACGAATGTCATCACCTATGATGGTTTTGGCATTGGGCAAATTTAAAGATTTTACATTGTATTCAAAAAATAAAGTATTTATAAATAGTTGGTTCGATTTGAATTGGCGCATCACGCCCGAAGATGCAGCGATTTTAAAAAAAACAGGTGTGACGTTTTGAAAGCTGAATTTTAGTACATGACAAAAATTGAAATGGGTTGATGGATGTACGGATTCAACGGATTTTCACGGATTGGTACGGATTTTTTCAAAAAAAATCTGTACCAATCCGTGAAAATCCGTTGAATTCGTACATCCATGAACCCAACTTCTTTTTTGTCATGTACTGAGAAATAAAGTATCACTTTTGAAAACCCCGAAAAGAGATACTTTATTTATTTCGCGTTCCTTATAGAAAAAAAGGAATTTAAGATTAGACCAATTTACGAGAATTTGTCTAATCTTAAAGTAAAATCATAAGGTTTCAATTATTTGCATCGTTTCGACGCTGACCGTACAAACTTTTTGTAGCAAATCAATTACTCGCTCCTTATAATCCGAAAATTGATACGTATTAAACTGTGCTGCAATCGTCGGATCCGATGGTTTCGACGGTTTGTATTGGTCTAAAACCCATTCTAACGCACTGCGATTCCCCAATTTATAATCCCAAGCTGCTTCTGGAACGCCACATAATTTGGTAATTTCGTCTATTTCGATACAATGATTGGCTTTATCGGCTTTCAACTTTGCTTTCGGAAGGTACACTAAGGTCGTCGAGGTTGCAACCTCGACGACCTTTAACGGATACGGTGCGACTGTTTCATAACCAATGTGTAAATCGGCTAATTGTTTGCCTGCCGACGCGTATTTTTCAAAATCCGCATAAAATGGAATGCGTGGAAAATCCCGTTTCAAATTGATTTCATACGCGCTCCTGTACGCAGGCGCATGTAACACAGCATACACGTAGTAAAAAATCGTTTCTTTGGTAATCAACGTTTCGGAAACCTTCGAGGTTTCCGAAACGTGCGTATATTGTTTTTGAAATTGCTCCAATGCCCAATCGGTGATATTCTCTTGGCGATTGCCGTTTGCGTCGTAACGATACATTGGAAAAGATTGACAACCAGAAGCAGGGCTTAAAAAATTCAGACCAACTAATATATTGTGTGCCAAGACCGAAAATGGTTTCTCTGTATCTTTACCAATATATCCCAAACAAATATTCTGATATTGACAATTATTGCCCCATATTACTGGGGTTTGATACTGCATCTCATTCAGAGATTTATTAAAATACAAACTTTGTTTTACAAAAGGACGATATAAAGATTTAATAATTTGATTATTATCAAAATTATATATTTTATTTTTGGCTAAATCATTTTTAACGGCTCGTGTCCATTTAATTGTTGTATCTACTTCATCTTTTATCCTATTTTTATCAACATTGCTTAATCGTTCAACTTCTTTATTATAAAAATTAATCAAATAAGATACTTTTTGTTTTAAGTTATTTTCATTAAAATCATAAACCCATTCATCTCGATTCGTTACAACCCCTAATGAATATAATTCAAAAATAGCATTGCCACCTTTCCCATTTTTGACCTCTTTATCGCAAACGGGCATCAACGATTCCCAGTCGTTATCTTCGGAAAGATTAATCCAATTATTATTTTTATCAGGCGTAATTCGTTTAAAATCAATGGTTTCAAATGAATTTTCGCGCAACCAATCTAATTTTTCAGGTACTTTCCAAAAATCGTCTAATTCATAATAAAAAATGCGGGCAGGCGATTTCAATTTCGGTGTTTTCGACAGGGCAATTTCTTTTTTCTTCACCAAAAACAACATCGCAACACCCGTTTGAATCCCAAAAACATTATGGGTTGTACCTGCAATTTTAGGATTCGCACGCACATCTGAATGTAAATCAATGATATACACATAATCAAAATCTTGTTGTATGCAAGCCCGAAACCCATCAAACGTCCTGCTATCAATAAAACTGCGATTCGTAATAAACGAAATCACCCCATTTTCATCAAGCCGATCCATCGCCCACCGAAAAAACCGGGCATACATATCATACACTTTCGTTTTTTGGGCGGTGCTTTTCGCAATAAACGTTTCTTTAATCCGTTTGTCAATAAACGGATACGTGCGATTCTTGTTATTATCATTTTCATTTTGCTGATTGGCATTGTAAGGCGGATTGCCAATGATGACCGATATTTTCGCCTCATTTTGAATTTTAATGCGTTTGGCATTTTCCGCCGACAGCGTAAACATATCCATTTGCTTCCCTTTCCAAC
>JBDLWG010000035.1:0-17063 GCA_039804385.1 Bacteroidota bacterium | reverse complement strand
CTTTGTTTCAAAAAAAAATATTTTTAAACAATTGGTTTAAAAAACCCATTCATCTGGCGTTTGAATGGCAGCAAGAATCCCTTTCGGAGGAAACCGCCGCTGCTCCTCACGATTTTTTAATCACCTATACATCTGGCACGATTGCCGAACCCAAAGGAGTTGTACATTCGTTTCATTCTTTATTAAATAGTTTAAAAATCATTGGTAATCAATTAGATACTAATAAAGAAAATTTAATAGCAACGTATTTACCGCATTACATGTTAATCGGTTTTTCGGTGAATATGCCTTCCATTTTATACAATCCGACTTTAACAGCCGTTGAAAAATTAATATTTTTTAACAAACATCAAGTCACTACGATTATGGGGCCACCAAGCGATTTTGTACCCATGATAGCGCATTGCGAACAAACAAAAACGCTTTTTCCGATTTCGATGCAGCATCTTTTATTAGGTTCCGCGCCTGTGACGCGGCGTTTTTTGGAACGTTTATGCGGTGTTTTGCCTTCGCACACGCGGATAACCTGCTTGTATGGCATGACTGAAAATTTATTAGTTGCCACGATTGACGGTCGTTTTAAAAAAGATTATGATTGTGAAGGAGACCTTTTAGGCAAGCCCGCAACAGGCGTTACCATCAAAATCGCAGCAGATGAAATTTTAATTCGTTCCAATCAACTATTTACCCGCTATTTTCATTTAAAGGAAAGACCCGAATTTCATGAAACAGGTGATTTAGGCATTTTTGATAACAATCATTTATTAATCCTTCAAGGGCGGAAAAAAGATATGATCATTCGCCGAAATTTTAATATTTATCCTTCCATTTATGAAGCCACTATCAATCGGATAGAAGGCATTACAGAAGCTGTATTAGTAGGTGTTTATGAAGACATTATACATGATGAAAAAGTATATTTAATTATTGAAGGTGCACCGAATTTGGATCCAAAAACGATTTTCAATCAATTAAAAAGGGGTATTTACGCGATTGATGCGGAAGCATTGCCTGACGAAATCTTATTTAGGACACTGCCGAGAAGCGGGCGACAACATAAAGTGAATAAAACAATGCTTCGGAATTTAATCAAAATGGAGCCGTAAAGTGTCGCAAAAAAGTCGTAAGTAAGCATTGCATATCAAAATAGCAACAACGTTTGGAGGGTTTCAAACCCTCCAAACGTTATACGTTATACTACGATTATTTCATTCTTGATTCAAACACATATCAATGCTTCTGCTTGAAGCCAATAAAACCTATCCTTTCCAACAGGGCTACCTGCTTGTTGCCAAAGCAAATAGGCTTGTTGCCGAATCGCGTTTTGCGTTGTTTTATCCATCAAAAAATAAGGACAATTTTCTGGATTTTGCAAATAAGGCGGCGTTCCAAAAAAATCTTGCCTCCCTAAAATTTCGCTTGTAAATCGGAGACATTGTTTTCGTTGCGGACAATCTCCGCCTGTACACATACATATATCCATCTTAAACTCAGATTAAAATACAAAGTTTGGCAGATTACACAATCTACCAAACTTTGTTATTAATAATTTTAATTTTAAATTAAATTATTTAGGTTGTCCAGCATCTGGTTGAGCGTTTTTATCTGCTTTTCCTTTGCCACCTTTCGTACCTTTATTCGGTTTTGACTCCGCGCGTTTTGCCCGTTTTGCCAACCAACTTGTGTATTGCTCTTCAGTCATTACACCTTTTACATCAGCCTCATATTTTGCTTTCAACTCCGCAATTTTCGCAGTTTTCGCATCACTTGCAAGGGCTTTGTCCATTTGAACAGCTCTTACAGCCTCTTGATGTGCTTTATTGACCGCTTTGAACGCTGGTTCTTGCTCCGCCGACAAACCTAAATTCGTAGCTGCACCTTTGCCTTTTTGTCCTTTTCCGTGCGCTGCTTTCATTTCTTTGGGCGCGGGAGGAGCTTGTTCTGTAGCCGCACCTTGCGCGAAAGAAGCCGTAGAGAAAGCCAACATTGCAGAAAACGCTAAAATTACATTTTTCATAAAATAACAATTTTTTGTAAAAATAAGATAAATTAATTGCTTTTCAAGCGAACCATATTAAGACGGCAAAAAAGACCCATCGGATAATTCTTTATAAAATATTTAACGTATCTATCCTTTGACCGTGTTGCTTAATGAGTTGTCGGCGTTATTGACTCCATTTTAGGTTAAAAAATTGTGTACAACTTAAAATATGACACAATTCTGACAAAGAGGTTGTTTTTTGAACCCTCTAAAAATAATATAAGTGGTTATCGACAACAACGTTTGGAGGGTTTGAAACCCTCCAAACGTTATAATACCTTGAAAATCAAATTTTTAGTCAGCATTCTTTTTTTGTCGATTCTTCAACTACTTATCTTTCCTAAATGAGTTGAAAATAAATTCGATCACAACTTGCGTCAAGTTTCAAACTTGACGCAAGTTTCGTTTACCAAGTAATGTAGGGCAAGTATATATACTTTGCGCAAAACCACCCAACACAAAGTGGTGATTTCAACGATTGCAAGGGTGTGTGGAGTGCTCATTGGGTTCTTTCAACCAAAAATATCCTTCCAATCTTTAAAATCATCAGCATCCTATTTCAAATGATTTCAAAAAAATCATCATCTTGGTCGCTTTTTGTCTAAATTATTTATTTTTATTAAACCTTTGATTTTCCTAATCAATACACATCATTCAAAAAAAAATATGCAAGCAGCACTTTAAAACAGCGTGACTTTTTTGTTAACGAAATGTCAAATAGATAAAAATAGATATGTCGATGTATGCACATTTTAAGAAATTAAATTACTTTTGTGATAGCAATCAAGATTAAAAATGTGGATAACAATTAAAATATCAGAATTTAATTTTTGTTAACAATTGTTAACAATTCATTATGAACCTTAATTTTAATTAACAAGTTGAATCATAAAGATTGTTAATAACAAGCGATTTGCAAAATATAGAAGGACTTTTTTAAGCAAATGCCACCCATGAATAACAACATTATGCAATGAACAAGAATTGGATTTACAATAAAATATAAACAGTTTCGGGCATAAAATCGCCCTTGCTGAAAGAGCCTATTTACATAGGATGGGGTTTAATAAGGTTTTGGTTTGCGCTTGGGCGGCATTGAGGTAACATCATTAAGAACATCGTGTAGCATTGAATATCAAAGAAATTTTGCCAAAATGCCGCCCAATTGCTTTTTTTGTAATTTATAAATGATTGATTACAAAATAATTATAATCCAACCAAAAACATATTTTTTTAATTGAATTTTTTATACGCAGTCAAATGCGCTTTTGATAGATTAAAACAAAATTTCCGTAGCAACAAAACGAGAAAAAAAACTCAACATTTCTTTTTACACAATTTAGGAATCAGCAATCCGAAAAACCGAAATTTGGGTCCGCGTGAAAACGGACCCCTTTTTCAAAAAAAACGAGTAGCAACATGGCATCCACAAGCGTCGCTTCCAAACCGAAGCCTGTGGATGCCCACCTTATCCCAATCGAATCTTCCAGCTAAGTACACTTCGTTTTGTGAAATCTGCGGATTTTGCAACACTAAACTGTTATTTTGAAAAGTTTAACAATAATTAACATATTTAAAACAAGCAATCAAGCGAACCTTCTCTATGAAGTCGTTATTTTTGCGCCGAATTGACCGATTATTGCTATTTTCGATTCGAATCGTTTGAGAAAAGCCCCCGCACTGCTCAATCGCATCCGAACGATACACGACCTAAATAGAAGGACACACCATTTTTTAATCAAAAAAAAGCGATTCACTCATGAAAGATGCCAATCTTTTAAACCGAAGCGCGGGACGCTATGGAAGCAAAATCTTACATTTCTTAAAACAACATCAGCGCGGGCTTATCAAAACAGCAGGGGGCAGCGCGGTTTTTTCAAGCCTGATTTTATTCGGCTATGATCATCTGCCCAAACAACTCCCTTATCCGAATTGGTTAAGCGAGCATTTTGCCGTAGAAAAGCCTGTTTTAGGAGCTTTTTCGGTGGCTACGCCGACGATAAAGTATGGTTTTGCTTTCGATACGTTTACAGTCGCAGAGGCGAAAGTGGTTTCAACCGATGTTTTTCAACGCCTTTTGAGCGAAAAAGGACGCATTTCGCCCGAAAAAACAGCAGATTTGGCTAAAATAGCTCAATCTTATTACGATTTTGATAAAATGCAAAATAATTGTCTTTACACTTTGCTCACTCGGAAGGAGTCGGAAGGGGCAGATTATTTTGTGTTTGAACCTGATTTAAAAAGCTACATTTTGTTTGATTTAAAAAATCAAACCGTTAAAGAAATTAAACGTACCATCGAAATCGTCGAAAAAGAAGTTTTGGGAACCGTCAAAAACTCGCTTTGGGAAACGATGGTGAAAAATGGGATGACCTATCAATTGGCGGACAAAGTGGAAGACGCACTCAAATATAAATTTGATTTGCGCAAATTTGAAGATGGAGATATGTATAAATTGATATATGATGATGAAGTTTGTGAAGGGCGTTCAGTGGGTGTGAAGGCGTTAAAAGCCGTTTGTATCCAAGAAAAAAGTGAAAATAAGCCTGTTTTTGCGTTTTATTATGAAGGTGCGGGCGAAAAAGGCTATTTTTCAAAAGATGGTTTGCCGATGAAAGAAGGTTTTTTAAAATCCCCTTTGAAATATACACGCATCACATCTCGGTACAATTTGCATCGGTTTCACCCGATTTTGCACTATCGCCGACCGCATTTTGGGACGGATTATGCAGCTTCTCATGGTACACCGATTTTGTCTGTGGCGGATGGAGTGGTCGAAGAAGCGCGGTATAAAAGCGGGAATGGCAATTATGTCAAGTTGAAACACCAAAGTCCGTATGAAACCCAATATTTACATATGAGTCGTTTTGCTACTGGGATTAAAGCAGGGGCAAAAGTGAGTCAAGGGCAAATTATTGGTTATGTCGGTTCTACGGGTTTGTCAACAGGACCCCATGTTTGTTTCCGTTTTTGGAAAAATGGACAACAAGTGGATCATTTGCGCGAAAAATTGCCTAAAAGTTCTACTTTTTCGCCTGATGATGTCGTCAAATTTAGAAATTTGTCCAATGATTTGATGGAACGATTGGAAAATATCACAGCTGCAACCCATGAAGTCAATGTTGCAAAACCAAAAGATTCAACACTATTGCTTGCCAAATTAAGTCCGAATCCTTAAACGTGGATTTTTTGGATGTTTTGCTTAGTACATGACAAATGATGGATGTACGGATTTCACGGGATTTCACGGGATTTTCACAGATTTCACCTTTTTTACAATTCCAAATCCGTGAAAATCGCGTGAAAATCCGTTGAATCCGTACATCCATCACCCACATTTCCTTTTTGTCATGTACTAAGGGATTTTTGACACCATCCAGATAATCCAACCCATCCCAAAAATATACCTTTGTTTTTCTATGTCACAACCTTTTAAAAAACGGACTTGCTCAAAAACGGCATATCTTTTGCAAACTTACCAAAAGTTTTATAATCATAAAACAAATATTTAAAATTAAAATGTATTAAAAACATGTGTTTTTTAAATACAGAAAACCTATCTTTGCGCTTGGTATTCAATCAATTTATCATTACAAATTGTAATGATATTGTTATAAACCAACTCAAAGCTATCTATGAATAAACAGTATAGCCTATTTTTTTTGAAAACTCACAAAGGAATCAATCATTTTTAGTTTTGAAAATGTGATTGCGTCAATTGCGATACGCGCTATTGGTGCTATTATTTTTTTAAAAAAAATGTAAAATATTGATAATCAATTGTTTCTTTTTCAAGAACGTACTAAAAAACAGCACGGAACAATGACTTTTAAAAACTATTTCTTGGGTTGCTTGTGCGGCTTTATGTCACTCCAATCCGTCACTGCTCAAGTCACCTTGAAAGGGACGACTTTTGTATTCCAATCGAATAAACGACCTTTATCAGGTGTTAAAATATCAGTGGCAGGTGCAAACGATGTTTTAACCGATGCAGAAGGCAATTTTGTTTTAAAATTTGATAGCCTTCCCGTCGGAAGTGAAGTCCGATTGACCCTGACGAAGGCAGGTTTTGAGTCTGATTTTGACCATCCGATAAGCCTTAAATTGCCTGAAATTCCACATGTCGTATTGAATACGCCTTTTGCTTTTCGTCCTGAAGGCGAGATTTTAAAAGAAATAGACCAATATTTCGGCGTTTTTAAAGAACAAGTGGGCGAAAATTATAAAAGACAATTAGCCGAATTACACCGAAAATATGCCAGTTTGGGAACGCCACACCTCGAATATCGGCGGGTACACACCCTTGCTGCCAACGATTACACGGCTGCCTTGCAACAAGCGCAAGTGATTGCCAACAAATTAGCCCGTTTCAATCCTGATAGGGTCTCTCCCGAAACTCAAGAAGTGCTAAAACTTTTTGGAGCAGGTGCGTTAGACTCGGTTTGCACGATTTGGAAATATGATGATTTGTATCGACAATGGCAATCCCCACCCGTTTCTTTATTTGAAAAACAGGATGCTGTATCCCTTTTCAAACAAGAAAAAATAACTCAAATGTTGTTTTTAGCGCGAGCGTTGAGTTTGAAACAGTTGTTTGCGCAAGCAGAAACGATTTATGAACGGTTGTCACAAATTGACGGTTTTGAGCGCGAAACGATGGCAGAATGGGCTACTTTTTTAGAATACCAACAACGGTGGGAAAAATCAGCCGTTTTTTACAATCATGCCGTACAATTATCAAAAGCGAATCCGTATAAAGCGTTCTATTTGAATAAGTTATACGAAGTATTGATTCAAAAACCAGATACTGCCAAAGCGCAAATTGCCTTAGCTGCGGCTACAAAAGGGTACACCCATTTGTTAAAAATAGATACAGTTGCTTTTCAACCTTATTTGACTTTGCAAACCGCAGCACAAGCGACCTTTTTTGGAAACCAAAAAAAGTTTGAAAAAGCAGATTCTTGTTACGCAGAAGCCTTGACGCAACTCGAAAAACAGGCAGCCCAAAATGTAAAATATTTACCCGAATTAGCTGATTTGCAATTAAAAAACGCTCATTTTCATAAAAAAAGAGGGCAATTGAGTTTTGCAGACTCCCTGTACACGGAATCTTACAAAACGTATGCGCAATTGGTCAAAAAATCACCTCAACAATTTGAGCCTTTTTTGTATGAAATTCAAATCAAATTAGCCCAAATTGCGATTGCAAAAGCTTTTTTTAGAACTGCAGATTCCGCCTGTAGCGCAGCAGCAGAAGGACTGAAACGACTTTTGGATGCTGATTCCATTCATTATCGGGCAAATTGGGCTTTATTGTTGACGAATTGGGCAAAAGTTCAGCAAGCTAAGAATAATCCTGCGCAAGCTGAAACGTATTATTTGCAAGCGTTGGAATTATATCAAAATTTAGCTTATACAAACCCTAATGAATATGAAGGCGTTGCTGCCTTGATTTATCAGAATTTGGGTAGTTTGAATGCCGAGCAAAATGATTTCAATAAAGCCGAAAAAACCTTTAAAGAAGCTTTAGGCGTACAAAAACGATTATCCGAAACACAGCCGCAAACCTACTTATCGGATGTTGCATCGACTTTGAATAAAATGGGGACTTTATACGCAGGCACTGCTGAGTATCAAAAATCAGAAGCTGCTTTCACAGAAGCCTTGAAAGTATATCAAAAATTGTCGGAATTAGATGCCAAAAATAAACGCGCTATACAGCCCGAAATTGCAAAAACGAAAGTCAATTTAGGGTCTATCTATCTCGAACAAAGTCAATATCCTGAAGCAGAAGTCGTCTATATGGAAGCCTTGGCGATTACGAAAATGTTGGCGGAGGAAGACCCACAATATAAAAATGATTTGGCTGCCACACAAGGACAATTAGGGGAGTTTTATAAGGCGAAAAATGATTTTTTAAAAGCAGAAGTATCGTTTAAGGATGCTTTACAAGTGCGACAATCGCTTTACACAGGTAATGGAACTCCTGCCGCCTATGACCCTAACATTGCTGCGACGCAAGCCAGTTTAGCTTTTCTATATAAATCAAAATATGAATACGAACAATCAGAAGTGTCTTATATCAAAGCGTTAGATATTTATAAAAGATTGCATGCAGCCAATTCGACGACTTATTATACCGAAGTTATCCGCACGCAATATCAATTATCGGATTTATACTTTGATAAAAAAGATTATGTGAAGGCTGAACCGTATTATGAGGCGGTTTTGGCAGCGTATCGGAAACTGTCAGAGGCGAATCCTTACACGTATCCATCGGATATTGCGAATTTGGTTTCGAGGTTGGGGACGATTTATTTATCCCAAAAAGATACCATAAAAGCCACCCAAGCCATTACAGAATCGTTTGAAATCCGTAAAAAATTGGCAGAAACCAATCCATATGCTTATAAAACGGCGTATGCTGCCTCAATGAGTCAGATGGCAAGCCTCTTTGCATTCAAACAAGATTTTGAAAAATCAGAGACTTTATATGTTCAAACCTTGGATTTGCGCAAAAGTATGGCAGTGGGCAACCCAACTCAATTGGCGGCTTTGGCGGATGCGCATACCGATATGGGCCATTTTTATGCGCAAAAAAAGGCATTTGTAGCGGCTGATTCTTTTTACCAAGTGGCTTTAAAAACCTATAAAAATTTAAAAGATAGTGTTAATTTTCCTAAAATAGCTGCTATCCATCATGTTATAGGCATATTACATTTAAATAATAAAAATTATATTAAATCAGATACCGCTTTAAATATAGCTTTAACGCTTTTTCAACAAGTGGCGAAAATAACACCTCAGGCTTATACGTCGAGTGTGACGATGGTACAACAGGATTTGGCAAGGCTTTACAAGGCGCAACGTGCTTTCGCAAAAGCAGATTCGATGTATGCCTTCGTGCTGAGGGCGCGCGAAAAAGATACCTCAAATGTAGGCGCATTGGCATTGCGCGATACGTGGAAGGATTTGGCAAATGTGTATTTGGAAATGGCGGATAATGAGGTGCGGAATGCGGATAAAGTCGTTCCATTGCAAAAAGCAGTTGCATTTTGCGACAAATTGTATCAAAAAGAGGGCAAAACACAGGGCAATACGTATGTGCAGCAATATGCACAAATCTATGGTTTATTAGGGGTGTGTCAACTTTTTGCTAAAAACTTCTCGGAAGCCGAAATTGCAACCCGAAAAGCATTGCAATTGGATGAAAAACCGAAATGGATGACCACTAATTTGGCACACGCCATGCTTTTGCAAGGCAATTATGCAGAGGCTGAAAAAATTTATAAGTCGTTGCGCAACAAAAAAGATGAAAAAGGGAAATTGTATAAAGATGTTTTTCTGGAAAATCTGAAAGATTTAGAAGTGGAAGGCGTATTTGCATCTCCGAATGAAAATATTGAAAAAGCGCGTAAGTTATTGAAATAGAATGATTTAAGATAATACAATGCACTACAATTGGAACGCGAATGACGCGGATTTTGCAGGTTTTCGCGGATTTTTTTTTAATGATATTTACTTTTTGAATATCATTAAAAAAAAATCCGCGAGAATCCGCAAAATCCGCGTCATTCGCGTTTCAATTTATGCTATATTTGAGCAAATTATTTTAGAATCAAAAAGTATCTATTTTTTAATGAAAAAAGTATTCTACCTCTTACTCGGAATCTTCCTATTGGCTCAATTCTATCGCCCTGAACGGAACCTTTCGGGCGACACTTCACAAGCGATTTCAAAAGCCTTTTCGGTGCCAGATTCCGTACAAACGATTTTGAAAACGGCTTGTTACGACTGTCATAGTAATAAAACGGTCTATCCTTGGTACAATAATGTACAACCTGTGGCTTCGTGGTTGGCACACCACATTGACGAAGCGAAACACGAAATCAATTTTGATGAATTTGCAAAAAAATCTCCACGTTGGCAAAATCATAAAATGGAAGAGGTGATGGAGCAAATTGAGCATAATGAAATGCCTTTATCGTCTTACACGCTTATCCATAAAGAGGCGGTTTTGAGTCCTGCTCAAAAAACATTGGTCATTCATTGGGCAAAAAGGGTGATGGATACTTTGAAAGCACGCAATCATCCCGATAGTTTAATCCTCAAAAGAAGACATTAAATAAATTAAAAATTCGAGCATAATACAAAAAAAGAGATGCTCTACAATAGAGCATCTCTTTTACGAAATGAATGCAAATTTAACCTAAACGTGTAACAAAAAAATCTATCCGAATTATTTTTTTAAAAACAGATGTTGGCGAATGAATTAAGGACTTCATTGAAAATCACTCACACTAATTCAAAAAAACATTCATTCGCCGCACCTGTAGCACAACACCAACACGATAAACAAAAATGATTCTTAATAAAGGGTATAACTATTTTATTTGTATAGGGTTGATAATTAATTGGTTATCAATAAAAAAAAGCACTTCGTTTATTGATGACACAAAGGTACAATGGTTTTCAAGCAACTGCCAAATTTTAAACAAAAGTTTAACTTGTTAAGATCCATTTGTCATTTTTATGTCATTAAAATTTGACAGTTTAAAAAAAAGTGAAAAAAAAACAAAAAAAAGTGTGCAAACCCTTTACAAATTCAAAATAAGGTTATAACTTTGCACCGCGAAAAGAAAAAAGCTCAAATGCGGGTTTTTTAAGTACAATATGGAGGTGTGGCAGAGCGGTTTAATGCAGCGGTCTTGAAAACCGCCGTGCGTGAGAGCGTACCCGGGGTTCGAATCCCTGCGCCTCCGCCTATTGATTTGGAGATTGTAGCTCAGCTGGTTAGAGCGCCTGATTGTGGTTCAGGAGGCCGTGGGTTCAAACCCCATCATTCTCCCTAAAATAAAAGTCGTCGATTGCAAAATCGACGACTTTTTCTTTTTTTTTAAAACTTTTTGAGTCGGTCTAATAAACTAAAACTTTTAATTCGATCCAACAAAACGTAGCGAACTGAAAATCCTTTTTGGGTTTCAAAAAAGCCTGTCCCGCCCGATACATTCATCAGGGGTTTAAAATCAACGGAAAATAAAAAATTGCCTAATTTCAATTCCGCGCCCACAATCGCCGTAACGCCATAGCCATTTTTTTCAGTACTATTGGCACTGACCGATTTGAAGTGGGGCCCACCGCCGTAATAGACATTCAACATCCGAACAAATGGGATAATATTCGCATGTCGCTCGTAAATAGCCGAAAAAGTCACGTCTTTGCTTTTGAAAGCCGATTCTGCAATCATTTCGAGGGTTGCTTTTTCGCCAATTTGTTGTTGCACGGTCAAGCCGATGCCGTCACCGATGCGCACGCCCGCCGCCGTCCCGTAAGATTGAGCGCGTAACCCGAAGGTCGAGAGCGTCAAAAAAACGCTCATGAGATAAAAAATTCTTTTCATAATGGGTTTAAACGATTTACAATTGTAAATTATTGGATTTTTCAACAAGATTCTTCAACAGGCGCACTAAATTTGACTATTTTTACGCGATTTCTTGAAATCAAGTGCTTTTTTGAAAATTGGCTTAAAAATATGAATCATTTAAAAATTTTGTGGCGTTTTTTTAAATTTTATTGCCGAGCTAAAACAAAATATAATATTCATTCACCCTATGTTTATGGTTTGGCGGAGGCTTTGGCGGAAGATAATCGATTATTTTACGTGTTTGAAGAAGCGGAAATCTTGCGGGAAGTGTTGTTGAAAAAGGCGGAACAGATTCCTGTGGCGGATTACGGGGCGGGTTCGTTGGTCAATAATCAAAAAGAGCGTTCCATTCAGTCGATTGCGGCATCGGCGTTGTCGTCTGCGTCGGAATGTCGGCGATTGTTTCGCATCGCGCATTGGTGCAAACCCAACAATGTGTTGGAAATGGGGACTTCTCTCGGCATTTCGGCTTTGTATTTGGCGGAAGGGGCTGCCCCTGCGCAAGTCGTGACGCTCGAAGGCGCACCTGCGATTGCAGCCGTAGCGCGGGAAAATTTTAATTGGTTTTATGACCAATCGCGATATAAAAGTTTTAGAAAAATCACGGCTAAAACATCAGGACATTTAAATTATTTCAAACCCAATACAACCATTCCTATTGAAGTCGTCGAAGGTCGCTTTGAAAATACGTTACCAAAAGTGCTTAAACAATTGAAAACCATTGATTTAGCATTCATTGATGGCAATCATCGGGCAGAACCCACTTTGCAATATTTTGAAATGTGTTTGGCGCATGCACACGAAAAGACGGTTTTAATTTTTGATGATATTCATTGGTCGGAAGACATGGAAAAGGCATGGGAAGCGATTCGGAATCATCCGAAAGTGACATTAAGCATTGATTTATTTTGGTGCGGAATGGTTTTTTTTCGACAAGAATCACGCGAAAAAGAACATTTTGATCTGATAGAATGGCGTTACAAACCATTTTCACTCGGATTTTTCAAAACATAATGTTTTTAATTGGATACTAATTGGAACGCGGAGCGAATAAGTTTCGGAAACCTTCAAGGTTTCCGAAACTTACGCTCTTGCCCAATCCGCGTCATCCGCGTTTCAATTATACCATAAATCGAAATTAACGAGATTGCAAATCAGGCAATACGGCTCCACTGCTTTGAGAAATCGCAAAGTAGGACATAACGCACAAAACAATCAACGCGGCAGCTAATGCCCAAGTTGCTTTTTCAATAAAGTCGGCAGATTTTGCCGCACCAAACATTTGATTCGCGCCAGAACCATACGTCGAATCGATACCGCCGCCTTTTGGATTTTGAATCAAAACGGCTGTTATCAACAAAAGGGCAATGATGCCAATCAAAATAGTAATCGCTGTTAACATGTATTTTTAATTTTTTATAAACGTAATGATATGATTTACAATTATTTAAACCTAAAAACGATTTTAATCCTTTTTATATTTCAAACCCTCTTGTAAGAGTTGTATTTTTTGCGCAAAGAAACGATTTTTATCAGGATTTTCCAAACAAAGCAGTTCATACATTTTAATTGCCTCGACAATATTTCCTTGATGCGCTAATAAATCTGCCAACGTTTCCGAAGCAATATCTTCGCGTCGTTTCAAACTTTTTGTAACAGAAGTCGGCAAAGTAGGCAAGCCATCTTTCTTCTTTTCCTGATTTTTCGTTTTCGCGTGCGACCATTCAGACCATTCGACGACCGTTCTTTTTTCGGCTAATTTATCCAAATTATTGGAAATAAGCGTCGATTTGGGTGGGTTATTATAAATATTTTGTTGATATTGTGCCATCCACTCTTTGAAATCCACAGGGTCACGCGCTATTAATTTAGGTTGTTTTGTTTTCATATCGGTCTCTTCTATTTTATCTTGAGCGTTTGATTCGGGTTTTTTATGGGCAACAATTGTTTTAAATTGTGCAATCAAATCATCAATCGTATCATCTTCCGAAACATTATTTTCGGATAATTCATCATCATCAAATGATTGATTATCAATTTTTTCTGAATTATCAAATGGATTCTTAATCTTATTTGCTTGGATTTTTATTTCTTTTTCAATGGGTTTTTCATTTAAAACAATCGGTTTTTTTTCAATCGCAGGCAATTCAATGGATTTTTCATTTAAAACAATCGGTGTTTTCTCCATCGCAGGTAATTCAATGGATTTTTCATTTAAAACAAATGGTGTTTTCTCCATCGCGGGCAATTCATTTTCAATCGGATCCCATAACGATTCCAACTCATCTGTCTCGTCGCCAAATGGAATACCATGCTCAAAAGCCGTTAGATTTTCAAACAAATTGTCATCAGAAGGCATTTCAAAAAGCGATTTTAGATGCGTCACATAATCATTCGTCGCTTCAAAAACCAGTTTAGGTGCGTTTTGCTCCATTTTTGGAGTCGGCTCTGTATCTAATAGACTTGAAATTTCAAACAAAAATTCTTGAGATTCCTCTGCTGGCATTTTTCGTTCCAACCAATTTTCCAATTGTAAAGGTTGGTCTCTGACTTCCATCACCTGATCTTGCGTCGAGTGCATGGGATGGATTTCAATAAAAATTTCTTCTAATGCTTTGTTATTCAATAAGTTATCAATATTACTTAATTCTGTTAATTCCAAAATCGTTTCCGTTTCGCGTTCCAAAACGATGCCTTGATTTTTCAAACGCTTAACGGTTCGATATAAAAAACGGCGGTCTGTGGCATAAACAGCTGCTTTTTGCAAATCATGGTCTAAATTCGCATGATTTTCCAATTGACTTTTTTTCAACAACAACATCCTAAAATTTTGACAAAACGGATATTGTATCACCAAAGATTGCAATTCTTGGTAACTCAATTGGTGTAAATACGATTCGTCTTGAAGGTAGGAAGTAAATTGTGCAGGAGTCATATATGAATTTATTTACCAGTTTTCAGTAAACGCTTTATTAAAAATATCTTGTACAATCTTGTCGCTAATTTCTTTAATCAATTGATCTTGAACGGTTAACAAACTTCGCGAGCCATCAAAATTGCTCTGAAATCCGAAAGTCTGTTTCCAACTGCTCTTTTCATTTTTGGTATTGACCAACTCTACACTGACGGTGATTTTCAATTGATTGAACGGAGCCGCGACACCTGGTTGTGGTGCAACCGCAATCACCGAATACTCGTCAACACTGCCCGAAAAGGTCAAATCGCCTTCCGAATTACTCATTTGCAAGCGCGTATTGTTGCGCACTTTTTCCCGCAATTTCTCCGAAAACGTCAATTGAATCGTCGGCGGTGCGGAAGGCACATTATTTCCAAACAAATTGACACTAAATGTTTTAACATCACTGTCAATCGACACCCCTTTGAACGAATAACATTGAAAAAAAACACCCGCAAGAATCATCCCACAAATGCCCCATTTTTTTATATCAAAAATTTTAACCATTATTTTTTGATTTTACACACTTGGTTTTCGCTGAATTTTTTTTTGTAAAAACTTTCAGCGAAAACCAAGTACACATGGATTCGATTTTTTTTGAATCAACTCAAATTGCCTGTAAATTATTGTCTTTTCGGAACAAATCTCGTGCAGTTGCCCCTAACATCGTTGCAAAACCGCCTAAAATACCGCCTAACAAACCAGTTACAAACACTAATTGCATGCCCGAAACCGCGCCGCCCAACAATTGACTGATTCTGCCAGACAGGAGACCCACATTAGCATTGTTCAAAAAGCCCGCATAAGTCATCCAAAGTAAGCTCATCGCAGCCAGCCCATACGCGTAACTTTTCGCAGGAGTCTGTCCAATCGCCGCGCCCACCACTGCGCAAACAGGCACAAACGCCCACCAACTGCCCGAAACAAACGAAATCAAGACGCTGCCAACGATAACCGCTATCGCGCCCGTCCCCAAACCCAACAATTTTGCCTTAAAAGCAGTCGCTTGAGCTTGCGCATCGCCTACTTGATTTTGAACCGATTTTAATTTATCAAACATTTTTTTTCAATTTTTAGAATGCAAATAAACGTTAATTTCGACAAAGATAAAAAGATTGCCATCGATTCTGCTAAAAACGGGCATAATCTTTTCAAAAAGTTGTATCTTTGCAAACTTAATTGTATTTTTTTAAATATATCAACCATTCGGAAATGTTGTACAATGACAATCCTACGCTGCTTGGCGTGCAAAAAACGATAGACGAAAAGCGTCAAGGCGAAGTCTTATTCAAGGCGGCGCAGGAGACCGAAGCGAAAGATGGCAACAAAAAGTTTTATATTGAAAGCTATGGTTGTCAGATGAATTTCAGCGATTCTGAAATTGTTGCCTCTATCTTGGGAGACAATGGTTTCATTCCTACGCGCAACCCTGAAATAGCGGATTTGATACTCATCAATACGTGTTCCATCCGTGAAAAAGCGGAAGAAACCGTCCGAAAACGCCTTAAAATCTTTGAATCGTATAAAAAACAACGACAAGGTATGTTAGTTGGCGTGTTAGGCTGTATGGCAGAACGCTTGAAAGCAAAGTTTTTAGAAGAAGAAAAGTTGGTTGATATGGTCGTTGGGCCCGATTCGTATAGAGATTTGCCGAATTTGATTGCGGGTGCGGAAGAGGGCGAAAAGGGTGTCAATGTGTATTTGAGTCGGGAAGAAACGTATGCCGACATCAATCCAGTGCGTTTGGACACGAATGGCGTGACGGCGTTTATCAGTATTATGCGCGGTTGTGATAATATGTGTTCGTTTTGCGTCGTGCCGTTTACACGCGGGCGTGAACGGAGTCGAGATTTGTTTAGTATTGTGGCAGAAGCAAAAGAATTGTTTGAAAAAGGCTATCGGGAAGTGACTTTATTGGGTCAAAATGTGGATAGTTACAAGTGGGAAAATCCAGAATCGAAACAAATTGTTACATTTGACCAGCTTTTGGAACAAGTGGCGCAAATTAATCTTGATTTGCGGGTGCGTTTTTCGACTTCACATCCAAAAGATATTACAGATGCAGTGTTGTTTACGATGGCAAAACATGAAAATATTTGCAAATATATTCACTTGCCTGTTCAAAGTGGGAATAGTCGCATTTTGAAATTGATGAATCGGACTTATGATAGAGATTGGTATATGAATAAAGTGCGGCGCATCTATGAAATCATGCCTGATTGTGCCATTTCGAGCGATATGATTACTGGTTTTTGCACCGAAACAGAGGAGGAGCATGCCGAAACATTGACGATAATGGAATTTGCGAAATATTCAATGTCGTATATGTTTTTCTACTCAGAGCGTCCTGGTACTTTAGCGGCGCGTAAATATAAAGACGATATTCCAGAAGAAATTAAAAAGCGTCGTTTGAATGAAATCGTAAGGCTTCAAAATCATATCTCGTTGCAACACAATAAGAAAGATATTGGAAAAACATTTAGAGTGTTGATTGAAGGCGATAGTAAAAAGAGCGATAAAGATTTTAAAGGACGCAATACGCAAAATAAAATGCTTGTTTTTCCTAAAAAAGAAGGTTTAAAACAAGGTGATTACGTAACCGTAACGGTGCATGAGGTAACCAGTGCGACTTTGATGGGAAC
>JBDLWG010000034.1:0-8595 GCA_039804385.1 Bacteroidota bacterium | reverse complement strand
ACAAATGATAATACGCTTTTCGCAACACTTCTGATGAATTATTGTAATACACTAATCGTTGATTGCCTTTGAATTGATGTTTTTTAGCATCAAAATCAACATTCATGGTGTATTCCACTCGCTGCTGCCAACGCGGTTTAGGTTGCGGTTCGGAACGCTGTGCAGTCCCTTGAACGACGAGACTCATCAAGCAGATTGAAATCAAAAATTTCATACAGGATAATTTATTAACAATAAAATCAATTCAAATTAAAATAAACGGTCAAAATTACAAATTTCATTTTAATTTTATTGCATTGAAAAGAATTATCGGTTAATTGAGGTATTTCCATATAAAAGGTAATGTATTTTATACCGTGTTTTGGGCAAAAATGAAGCCAAAAAATATTTTTATTTGCAATTATTGATATTTTTAATATAATATTTTTATTTTAACTTATTGTTGAAATTATATTTTGTTTTTTGATTCAAGAATCTCTTTAGACTTGTTCCAAAATGAATCGTAGAGACAGGTCGCGACCTGTCTCTACGTCCAATACCTTCAAAACAAACCATGCAATTCAGCTCGAATATTATTCACAATTTTGCCTAAATCTTCTTTTCGATTCAAAAAATCGACTTTATCGGAATCAATCACCAACAATTTGCCTGCTTTATAGGTTGAAATAAATTGATTATATCGATTATTCAATTTTTTCAAATAATCAATGCTAATACTGCCTTCATAATCGCGCCCGCGTGCTTGGATGTGCGAAACCAAGGTCGGAATACTCGCTCTCAGATAAATCAACAAATCGGGTGGTTTGACCTGTGTGGACATGATTTCAAATAAGGTAAAGTAATTATCAAAATCCCGTTTACTCATCAACCCCATTTCATGCAAATTGGGCGCGAAAATATACGCATCTTCATAAATCGTGCGGTCTTGAATCACGACTTTGGAACCTTTTTGAATATCCAAGATTTGCCGATACCGACTGTTGAGGAAGTAAATCTGCAAATTGAACGACCATCGGTGCATGTCGTGATAGAAATCGGACAAATACGGATTGTCTGCCACATCCTCATAGTGCGCCTCCCAACCAAATTGTCGAGCCAATTGAGTGGTCAAAGTGGTTTTTCCCGCACCGATATTGCCTGCAATGGCGATATGTTTTACATTCATAATATTGCAATAAGACTAAAATCTGATTTAACGGTGCGAAAATACACCACATTATCTGAAAAAAACGTACTTTTGACGATATTTTTCAAACCCACATCCGATTAATTATCATGCAGATAGATAATGCCTTAATTTTGAAGTTGGAACAATTGGCGCGCTTAGAACTTTCTGAACAAGAACGCAAAGCCGTACAAGGTTCGCTCAACGATATTTTGAAAATGGTCGAGCAATTAAATACCTTAGATACGACTGGGGTGGAACCATTGATTTACCTTTCCGAAACGGAAAATCATTGGCGCGAAGATGTCGTTCAGTTTCAAGTTGCCAAAAAAGCAGCTTTGAGCAACGCGCCTTTGGCGAATGAAAATTATTTCAAAGTACCAAAAGTCATTGATTTATAACAGATTAAAAATTAAAAGTTGTTATAACAATTCTTTTTTAATCACAACTTTTAAGCAACGCATGAAGCCAATAATCGAACTGAAAGACATTTGCAAAACCTACGTCATGGGCGCGGACACGATTCACGCCCTCAAATCTATTAATATTCATATCAACAAAAATGAATATGTAGCCTTGATGGGACCGTCTGGTTCTGGAAAATCGACGTTGATGAATTTGTTAGGCTGTTTAGACAGTCCGACGGAAGGCGCGTATGTTTTGAATGGCACGAATGTCAGCACGATGGAAGATGCCGAACTCGCCGAAGTGCGCAACAAAGAAATTGGGTTTGTTTTTCAAACGTTTAATTTATTGCCGCGCTTGAGTTCGTTGGATAATGTGGCATTGCCGTTGATTTACGCAGGCATGAATCGCAGCAAACGCATTGAAAAAGCGATACAAGCCTTAACATCTGTTGGTTTGGGCGACCGCATGCAGCATAAACCGAATGAATTATCGGGTGGACAACGACAACGGGTCGCCATTGCCCGCGCCTTAGTCAATGACCCTGCGATTATTTTGGCGGATGAGCCGACAGGCAATTTGGATACCAAGACGAGTATTGAAATCATGGGTATTTTTGAAACCATTCATAAAGCGGGCAATACCGTAATTCTCGTCACGCACGAACCTGATATTGCTGAACACGCCCACCGCATCATCCGTTTGCGGGACGGTGTAGTTGAATCGGATACGTTGAATCCAAATATTGTTTCGGCGTTTGACCCCAATCATCATTATTTGCAAGCGAGACAATCCCTATAAAGGCGGTGAAGGTGGATCATTGGAACGCTATTATATACTTGACGTACGATAGGATGGACGTACGGATTAAACGGATTCGCACCGATGGATACGGATGGGTTGTTTAAAAAATCCGTATCCATCAGTGCGAATCCGTTTAATCCGTACATTCATCCTATCGCAAAATTACCCAACTCAAAGTGTAGTTATCCTTATAAGGCATAACCTGCCATTTGCCTCAACGATTCAGGAATAAAATTAGGCAATAAATCTGTTTTAGGAATCCCTTTGGGTAATAGAATATCTAAAAATTCTATTTCTGTCGCATTTTCAAAGACACAAATTTTAGCATTATTAAAAATCAAGCAAAACAACTATGAGTGTAGCACCAAGTATGCTTATTTTCGCCACGAATCAGGATGAAAGTACAGCAGAAAGCAATGTTTGGGCAAAATTAGAAATTTGGACAACAGATGAAAAATTTGCTCATCCTGAAGTTATAGAAGCACCACTTTGGTAGGCGATTTGAGTCTAATTTGTAAAAAATTTGCTTCTAAAATGCTTAGAATAGGGTCACTTTTCGTCTTTTCGAGCGTTATGCCAATAGACTACGCACCATTTTTTTAAATATTTATTTCAAATATTCAAAAAAATTTGGTGGTTTAAAAGGATTTGTATAAGTTTGCATTTGAAAAAAAGAAACGCACCACATCCAAATCCGTGTGTTTCCTTTTAATTTCAACTTTTTTAAAAAATTCACAATTCAATGAAATTAACGAAAAATCAAACAGACATTACGTCTATTATCGCCTCTGCGTCTCTTGGAACGCTTATTCAGTGGTATGATTTCTATTTATCTTTCATTTTAGCCCCAATTATGGGAGCTAAATTTTTTCCTGCGGAAACGCTAACCAGTGCTTGGCTTTCCACATTGGCAACTGTCGGGGCAGGTTTTGTGGTAAGACCATTTGGAGCCTTATTTTTTGGTCGATTAGGAGATTTAATTGGTCGAAAATATACCTTTTTAGTAACTTTGGTGCTAATGGGCAGTTCTACTTTCGTGATTGGGGCAATTCCTACTTATGAATCTATTGGCTGGCTTTCCTCTTTAATGATTTTAATTTTGCGCTTACTACAAGGTTTGGCAGTAGGCGGCGAGTATGGTGGTGCAGTCGTCTATGTTGCTGAATATAGCCATATCCGACAACGCGGTTTTACGACATCTTGGATACAGGCTACTGCCAGTTTAGGGTTTTTCTTATCGTTATTGGTGATTTTAACCATAAAACGGTCTATGACAGACTTACAATTCAATGATTGGGGTTGGCGATTACCCTTTTTATTATCTATCTTATTAGTTGGTATTTCGTTCTTTATTCGACTAAAAATGGAGGAATCACCATTGTTCCGCAGACTGAGTGTGAAAGAAGATACCTCACAAAATCCATTAGAGGAAACATTGAGAGACCCTACTAATTTTAGATTGATTCTGATGTCTTTATTTGCAGTGGTCATGGGAAGTGGCGTAGTTGTATATACAATTATTTATGCATACCAATTTTTACTTCGAGCCTGTCGAGTGGACAGTACACAAACCGATAATTGGATTTGTATTGCCTTTTTATTGGGTAGTATCTTTTTTATCTTTTTCGGATGGCTATCGGACAAAATCGGGCGCAAACCGGTTTTATTAACAGGTATGGGATTAGCTATCTTATTTACAAAACCCATTTTCAAAGAATTTTACAAAATGGCAAATCCTCAAAAATCCGAATTATTGGGTGAAAAGCCCAATTTATCTATATCGTTGCTCAAAAAGCAAGTCAAAAAAGATACACTTGGAGTGCAATTGCCAGCTTATCCGATTTATGTCATTGATACCATCAATAAAACGAGTTTAGTATTTTACACGGTTGATACAGTGAAGGTATTTAGCAAGACAGCTCTGTATAAAGATAGTACTATCGTAACTTCTTTTAAAAAGGAAACTTTTTTTGCAGATTCTACAACACGACCTAAAAATTATAAGCCTGTGCTCAATAAAACGGTTTTATTGGGTCGCAGTTCCTTGTTTTATTTGTTTGGTTACTTATCTATTTTGGGTGTGTTTGGCGCAATGGTAAGTGGTCCACTTGGAGCTTTTTTGGTTGATTTATACCCAACAAAAATTCGTTGTACGTCTTTATCCTTTCCTTATCATGTTGGAAATGGGGTATTTGGTGGCTTGATTCCGCTATTTGCAACTATTTTGTATGAGTATTCTAAAACAAAAGAAAACCCATTAGGGGATCCATTTGCAGGTTTAGACTACCCGATGATGGTTGCTTTTATTAGTTTGTTAATCGGCACTTTTTTTATGCCGCGCAATTCCAAAGAACGTGAAAATATCGGTGGCAACAGAGAATATCAATTTTAACTTCTAACTTTTTAAAAATATCAAAAATATGTTAAATTTATATAATGAAACGGCAGCAAAAATCTTGATTGTAATTTGTATTATATTGAGTTTCAAATCATTGCCTGTTTCTATGATGAATATGATTCGGAAGCTATTGGGTGTTTGTTGTATTCTTCTGGCTATTATTGCCACTTGTGCCTTTGTTAAGATTGGAGTCGATGAAATGACTTTGACAAATGCCTCTATCAATGTATTGACAGCGAACCGCATTCAGTGGACGATTTTAATTCTTATATTCTTACCAATTATGGTTGGTTTAGGCATTTATGGGTATCGCGCCTTTGCGGGAGTTTTTGATGATATGGAAAATTATTAAGCTATGAAAGTACTGAAATCGCTTTTCGACATGAAAGCCGAAACGTACATTGCTTCGATGTTGGAGGAAAACCCGAATTTGGAACTCGAACAGATGATTGTGAGTTTACAGGGGGCTTCTCGGCGGCGCAGTAGTTATGAAGTGGGGCAGGTCAAAGCCAAAAAATATGATAACCGCGAAACGGTTTGTCAGATTGCGGTACAACGAAAAGGCTTATATGACCATTTGCCACAAGGCTTATTTTTGACGTTGGAAACCGCGCCCCATGAAAATTCGGTTGAAGTAGCGCGGCGCACGGAGCAACAAATCGCCGCAGCAAGGCAATTTTTATTGCCTTTTGAACAAGCGATGTATTTGCCGCGCATTGAAACGGAGATTTTGGAAAAAGATTTAACCATCGATTTTCCCTTTTTTTTAGAAACGTTTTGGGATTTAGAACCGCATCAAGCGTATTTGACGCAGCAGCAAAGGCATCAATTGTACTATTTTCTGCCCGAAGCGCATCGAATTGTGGGTGATTGGACGACAACAGCCTTGTTTTTTGAACAAATCTTGGGGCATACGGTGCGGATTCGACCGATTGCGCCGTTGGTTCAAAAAGTGCCGATGTCGGAAAACAGCATTGATAAATGCTGTTTGGGGGAAGATACCTATTTTGGCGGCACTTTTTTGGATGATATACCCGCGCTTGAAGTCAGCATTTTGGACGTAACCCAAACGGAATTGCCCGATTTTCTGCCTGATGGCACACAGCGCAACGTGTTGGAAAATATTTTATACGAATATTTTTTGCCCTTAGAATCCGAAGTCGTGACCAAAATTGTGGTCGTAGAGAATCATTTAAATGGTTTTGGATTAGACCAAGCGGTTTTAGGATATAATGTTAAAATTTAATATTTAAATGATTAATAAGTGACAAAAAAGATGGTGTGATACAATGGAAACGCGGATGACGCGGATTAGGCGGATTTTCGCAGATTTTTAGTTTTTAATCCTTAAAATCTGCCTAAAAGGTTCAAAATTTCCTATTAAACGAAAAATCCGCGAAAATCCGCCCAATCCGTGTCATCCGCGTTTCCATTGTATCACATGATACTTTTTGTCGTTTACTAAAACAAATTTATAAACAATGAGTCAGTTACTCACTTTAATTTACATCAGTATTGCGGTTTTGTTTGGCTTTATGTTCGTCTGGCAAGTGACCCAAAATCGGCAAAAAAACTTGGATTGGATGACCGCTCTTCAAAGTATTGCGATTTGGTCGCTTTCCTTTTTAGCGGGCTGCATGTTGATAGATAGTTTTAAAGAACCTACTGCCCCAACCGAACATTTAGGTTGGTTGCTTCGATTGGTTTTCTTGATTTTTGGAATCATCACGACTTGGGGCGTTTTCAACTTGGAATGGGCGGTTCGAGACCGTTTTGACCCCGAAAAAGATGGTTTCGATACCGAATTGATGTATATCGGTTTTGTATCCTGCATTTCGGTTTTGTTATTCAGCATCGCGCCGACTTGGGTAAGAAACATTCCGAATACCAAAATGTTGCAATTATTGGGCGATGAACATTTGTGGGACGCGGGTTTCTGTGTGATGTTGCCGTTTTTAATGGTGAAAGTGGGCGATTGGGCAACTCAAATCCCGTATCGAGATGTTGAAAATCGTTGGTCGTATCCGATAGAAGCGTTGAATTACGAATTTTGGGAGTGGTATGATTTGATGCAAATCAATTTTGAAATCAGCCAAAGTTTGCGGACGGAGTACACTCTATTTCAAAAACCATTGAAATATTTGATGAATCCTTGGATTTTAGCCCCCAAAGCGCAACAAGTGGGCGATATTTTCAGGGTTTTGGTGCAGGAACGCCGCAAACGCCGCGATATAGCCATGATTCAAGATGTGGGAACGGAATATCGCGGACAAGCACCGTTTTGGATGCTTTTTCGGGTGAAGCGGATTTGGTATCGTCCGAGTACTTGGTTTCGGAAAATTCGTTTTGTGAACCCCAATTTATCCGTGATTGAAAACGAATTGCAACAAGGCGACATCATTCGCATTGAACGGATGCCGCATTTTGCCAAAACCGTTCGCTATCATAATCCTTCTAAACCCAGTATCTCCCACAATGGTTCGATAGATGATACTCAATTCTTGAATACCAAGGCACAAGGCAATCTGCTGAACGGAACGCCTGTACAAAATTTTGACAATCCGTATCGAGATGCAGCCCCAAATCCGATGGACGCGCCTCCAATTGAGTATCAAAAATATGGTTATGATGCCGAAAATCATTCCGAATTGTATCCGAAACAGCCCGTAAAACCCAAAGAAGTGGATAAAACGGATGTTTTGCCCAAACAGGATTTAAATGATGCGCCAACAGAAATGATTCGACCTGTAAAGCCAAAAGACGATGATAAAACAGCGATTTTGCCTAAAAAGCGTCCGAATCCGAGTGCCTATGATGACGATAAAACAGCGATGTTGCCCAAAAATCGCCCGAATATTACCATAGGCGATGATGATAAAACAATTATTTTAAAAAAATAACCTAAACGTTTGAATTAGGATTTTTGGGAATGGAAGGATTAGAAGGATTTTTTTAATAAAAAAATCCTTCTAATCCTTCCATTCCAAAAAATCCTAATTCAGACCTTACACCATAAAAGAGAACATGTATTTTCCAAAATTGCAATATTTCCCACTCAATTGGGTGGAAGGGATGTTCTTAAACGCAGGACATTTCCAACATGCCGATAATTACATGGACGAAGTCTTGCGCGATGCGCGATTAACGGCAATGTGTCTTGGTACGTATGGTTTGTTGCCCAATTCGGAGTTTAGAATCAAATTGGGTGCGGGCGCAATGCCAGGCATGGTTCGGTTGGTCTTAGAATCGTGTCGGGCGATTATGCCTGCGGGACATCGCATTGAAATTTTAGCAGACAATGTATCGCGCCTTTCGATTCCGATGGAATATCCGACAACAGAATTTGTACCTTCGCCGAGTTTGCGGTATGCGATTTATTTGTGTGCTGATTTGAATGAAAAAATGGCGGTCGGTTTGCCTGTGGAGCGACCTGTGCGAAATCCGTACTTAATGACCAAATTATATTTGGAAGTTGTTCAAATGGGGCAAACGGTCAGTGGTTTCGCGCCCAATCGCTTGAAAATTGGCGAATGGGAAAATGGCAAAATCTCAGCAGAATACATTCCACCAACCTTGATTTTATCAGGCAATCCTAAATTATTGGAAAAACATCAGATGTTTCAAACAAAAATGGATGGAATTGTGGTTTCCTCCATGCAAATTATGGATGCTTTTCGGACGCAAGATTCGGCAAAAGTGAATTTTTGTCAACCATTGATACAATTTATACGCTCGTCTTGGGGGCAATATCGTTGGCAATTGCCGATGCAACCGCCTTCGGCTTGGGTTGTCTATTTTGGAGATTTTGCGGGATTGGTGAAAT
>JBDLWG010000033.1:0-4941 GCA_039804385.1 Bacteroidota bacterium | reverse complement strand
GCTTGCTTACACTCAGGATTTTGCCAAATCATTCTATTTCATTGGAGAAATCAGTTTTATGAACAAAGGTCACAACGCTTTGCTTCCTACTACTAAAGAAAAATTATATGAAGTTAATTATAACTATTTATATGTGCGCCCTGCACTTGGATACAAATTGCCTTTTAATTTTTCGGTAGAAATGGGCATTCCAATTGGCTTTTACTGGTCTCCGAAAACCCCGCCTATAACGGAAGGAACGATACGCAAGCAAGAATTTGCCTTTTCCGCCCATTTAAATTGGGAATATAAAAAAGTGGGAGCCTATATCGGTTTTCAACAAAGTATTCCACCGATGCAAGATATTGATTATTTTGGATTGAAAATCGAGCACCGTCATCGCACCCTGACCGCAGGTGTATCGTATCGTTTGTTTTAATTTTTCAGACAAAACTGACACCGTAAATTATGTTCAAAAACATTTTTCGTATTGCATTTCTCTTTTTTTGTCAAATCGGGTATGGTCAATTGGCTACTCCTGCAAATAATATTTTAACCATTAGCGGCATCATTCAATCGCAAATATCAGGCGAAACCTTAATTGGAGCCATTGTATCGGACAGCATTCATCAACACGGAACCATTGCAAATGAATATGGTTATTTTTCATTACCTGTTCCGTATGGTGATTGCATGGTGAAAATATCTTATATCGGATACGAGTCTCAATGGATTTCATTGCGCATGGAGCGCGATACGACTCTAAAAGTGTCTTTAAAAGAGTACAATGAACTGAAAACCGTCGAGATTAAGGCAGAAACGTTTGAAAAAAATGGTGGTACAGGGCGTATTGAGTTGCCGATGGCGCAATTAGCCAAAATACCTTCCATTGGCGGCGAAAAAGATTTAGTCAAAGCACTGATTACGCTGCCTGGAGTTGCGGGTGGCGAAGAGGGAACGGCTTCTATTTTAGTGCGCGGCGGCGGCAATGACCAAAATTTATTCATTTTGGACGGTGCCGCCGTTTACAACACGGGACATTTATTTGGTTTCATCTCCATGTTTAATGCGGATGCCGTTAAAAAAGTAGATTTGTATAAAAATGCGTTTCCTGCGCGTTTCGGTGGCAGGTTATCCTCGATTTTAGACGTGCATTTCAAAGAAGGCAATAAAAATCGCTTTGAAGGCAAGATTGATGTCGGTTTGATTTCGTCTAAACTCTCGCTTGAAGGTCCGATTGGACAAAAAACATCGTTTTTGGCAGCCGTTCGTTCCTCCTATTTGGATTTATTCACTTTGGGCGACGAAAAAAGAGTATTGACACCGAGTTTTAGTAAGTTTATTGGCATGAATAATCAATTTGTCGGTTACACCTTTGCAGATGGCAATTTTAAAATCAATCACACTTGGAACGAGTGTCATAAAACCTTTTTGAACCTTTATATTGGCAAAGATTATTATAGATCTGCGCAATCTTTTGGACCGTTCAACAGTGCGATTCGGCATGAATTGACCAATGCAACCGCTTCGATTCGGTCTTATCATATTGCCAATCCGCGTTTTTTTTGGCAATGGTACGTTGCGTATTCGCGCAATGCCAATCAGTTTATCACCACGAATCAACAATATGATTATACCGTCACGCAGCCGAACACGGTTTTACCACCGACTTATAATTTTACATTGGCAGATAAGGAGCGTTACAAAGGTATCGGCAGTACACAAAACGCCTCTGCAGGCGTTCGTGGCGATAGAACATTGCGAAATCATTGGACTTTGCGGGTTGGTGCGGACGCAATTAGGCATTTTTACGAACCGAATCGGTATGTTTATGAGTTTTTAAGCCTAAAAGACAGCATTCCTTCTACTCGAACCGAATCGCCAACTCAATATTTGAATGCGACGGAATTAGGGGCGTATGTTGAAAATGATATTCGATTTTCCAAAAATTTGGAAGCATTTATAGGGTTGCGTTTGTCTCATTTTCGGCAGGAACAACAATCTTATAGTGCCGCCGAACCGCGTTTTTCCTTAAATTACACGTTGCCACATCACGCAGGTGTGTTGAACCTTTCGATTGCCAAAATGCAACAGTATCAACATGCGTTGATTAAAGGCGGCGAATTAGTGGATCGAGTAGTTTGGGTACCTGCGGGAATCAATCAAGGTCAATTGCGACCGCAATCCGCTTGGCAATACGCGCTTGGATGGCGCAAAAGCACGACCCATTATGATTTTTCAGCCGAATGCTTTTACAAACAAATGTCGGATTTATCTCAATTCAGACCCAATTTGCGCGAAGGAAACCCCTATAAAAATTGGGAAAACAATCTGCTAACAAAAGGAAATGGGGTTAGTTATGGTTTGGAACTTTTTGCTGCCCGCAAAATCGGCAAATTACAAGGAACCGTTGCTTATACATGGAGTAAAAGCGAGCGTCAATTCGCAGGGTTGAATGATGGACAACCGTTTCCTTTTTTGTACGACCGCCGACATAATGCCGTTTTAACCTTGTCCTACAACCTTTCTAAACAATGGAAAATGGCGGCTTTATGGACGGCGGCGAATGGGAAACGATTTAATTTGCCTGTTGCAAAAGTGTTGGAATCCCCTTTTAATTTTGACTATAATATTTACAACGAAATCAATAATGCTCAATTTCCTTTTTATCATCGGCTTGATTTATCATTCACTTGGGAAAAGAAACTAACAGAGCATCGAAATTGGGGATTTAATTTTAATATATACAATGCTTTTTACAAAAAGAATATATATTATATTTATCAAACAGTTGAATACAAATACGATTCAATGGGAAAAGAAATTGAGCGAAAAGAAGTGATGAAAGCCGTTTCTCTGTTGCCAATTTTACCCAGTTTAAACGTTTTTTATCATTTTTGAGCACCTCATTTCCGAAAAAAATCACTCCATCTTTTAATTATGACTTTAAAATATATTTTATTTTTAAGTAGCTTTGCAGTTGGTTTATGGGCATGTCAAACCCTTGTTTTAAGCGATTTTCCCGTGCCTTACGAGGGTCGAAAAAGCGTCTTGGTGGGATGGGTCGGACCTGATAATGGTTTGATGGTTTACGCAGCTAGCACCGTACCCATTCTGAATGGCAAAAAGGATAGCTTGAAACACCCTATTTTTGAGTTTTTAGAATCGGGTATTTCGATTGAAAAACCGGTTTATGCGGGCGGAAAAATATGGGTTTCAGATACATTTCGCCCCAAAATTGGCAAATCGTATCAATTATCGCTCAAAAGTGATAGTATTGCACCTGTCCTTTCAAGTTCAGAGATCATGCCTGCTGCCATTCCAATAGATACTGTACGGCTTTTGACACGAACCGATTCTACCACAAGACGCATTCAAATTGCGTTTAAAGACGCGATTGGCAAACATTATTATGGGATTAAAATCGTGCAATATTACAAAGATACCCTTTTGGAAACGTCCTACAATTCTTTTTTGCCAGTGGATCCAAGTAACGTTTTCGATGATACCGATTTTGAAGGTCGAAATACCTTGCGCGAAATGACGGTGAATTTGAATTATACAAAAAAAAATAACTACGCAAATCGTTTTAAAATAATGCTTTATAGTTTATCAAAATCTGGATATGTTTTTTTGAACGCGTTAGCAGAAACGCGTTTAATCGAAGGTGATTTTTTTACAGAGCCATCCAAAGTGTCTTCCAATATTGTAGGTGGTTATGGTTGTTTTGGTGCGTATAATTATACTACTCTGGATATAAAGTTTTAATATGAACCAGCTTTGATTTTTTTGAATATATATTTTTTTATTTGATAAAAAATAAAAAAAAGTATGAATCCGTTTAGTAAGTAGTTGAATAAAAATAAGGTATCAAAACGCAAATAATTGATAATCATGGTATTAAACGTCGTCGAGGTTGCAACCCTATCCATTACCCACAGAATGATTGTTGGCATTGGAATCATTCTACAAAATAAAAAAGGTGCGTAGCTCCGCAACCTTTGTAGAAAAACGATGGCAAAACCGCCATAGGTGCGTAGCACCGTAACTTTTTCTATAAATGTTACGGTGCTACGCACCTCAAACGCGGATTTTAATTCTGTTTTTCTACAAAGGTTGCGGTGCTACGCACCTTTTTGATTTTGTGGGTAATGGATAGGGTTGCAACCTCGATGACGTTGGTGCGTTTTTTTAATAACTTATTTCTGCTCAACTACTTATCATTAAACAAAATGTGCGATTTTAAGCCCATAATTTTCCTTTTACACATGAAATTATACCATTTTATGCTTTTAATTTGCCTTCATAGTTGCAATTACAATTATGAACCTGCGAATTTGCCCCCCAAATTGGTTATCAATGCCATTATGACCATCGATTCGGGGGTGGTGCTACATTTGTCCAAATCGGTTCCTGCCGTTGGCAAATCGCTTTACAAAGATATGATTCTTACGAATGGTACGGCGCGATTGATTGATGAAAGTAATGGACAAGTCATTCCCTTAGAAAATCAACGCAATGGTTTTTACCGAACCCAACAATTTACGCCTCAGGCAGGCACAGCGTATCACATCGAAGCAGAAGCTCCTTCGTTGGAAAAAGCCTTTTCAGACCGTGTAATCATGCCTGATACCGTGATTATTGATTCGTTCAAGTTTGCAAATCGCCCCGATTTAGCCTTTCAAAGGGGTTTAACAGCATTGAGTTTAGAGTTACATTTTTCCGATAAAAAAAAGGTTACTCCTCATTTCTATTTGCTGGATGGGGCGCAGTTTAAACAAAATATCTTTTTAAAACACCGATTAAGAGGCATTTATGCGGGCGCGGCTCCTTGTGAAAGCGATGCCGTTGATAATGTTGTTATTTTTCCCGATAAATGTTGGAATGGAGGTCATTTTACGTTAAATTATTTTATGGAACATGATACGGCAGGTTTTGTGCGCATTGATTTTGCCCAAATAT
>JBDLWG010000032.1:0-12790 GCA_039804385.1 Bacteroidota bacterium | reverse complement strand
TTACTTGGACGCAATTGCAAAATACCATTCCGGGAAGTGGCAAAAATACCGCTCCACACACGCATTTTATTCAAAAAATAGTGGTTACATCCAATGGAACGGTTTTGGCAGCCACTGAGGGTGCCGCTTTTTGCAATGTAGGCGGCATTTATCGCTCTACCAATAATGGCGATTCATGGACGATGCTTAGAATGCCCGCAAGAGGAGCAGGTTCCTGTGACAATGTAGGAAGTACGCATACAGATATTGAAATTGGAGCGAATGGCACGATTTACACCTCCAATGGGCTCTTTTTTTCAGATGGAGTCTATCGTTCTACCGATCATGGAGCGACTTGGGCAAAGATTTTCACATCGAATGCCTACGAACAACGTATTGAAATTGCCACTGCGCCCAATGATGCCAATTACGTTTATCTAATGACACAAGGACGCGATGCAGCGAACATGTACGCAGTCGGTCGGATTTTGCGTTCCACCAATGCGACGAGTGCTGCACCGACTTTTACGGCGCAGGCGTTGCCGAGTTGGAGTGATGCATGCAGTGCGCCAAGCAACGATTTTACGAGAGGACAAGCAACGTACGATTTGACGTTATCCGTAGATCCGAATGATGAAAATACCGTTTTTGCAGGCGGCATAGACTTCATGCGCAGCACCAATGGCGGTGCCAATTGGACCCAAATCAGCGAATGGTGGAATTGCAGTAGCATGGCAGACACGCATGCAGACCAACATAGTTTGACTTTCGCGCCCAATAGTTCCACAACGGCTTATGTTACGAATGATGGTGGCATTTATCGACTCACGAATGCCAGAGGAGCTACTCCTGTCTTTACGGCTTTGAATATGGGCTATAATGTGGCTCAATTTTACGCAGTAGCCATCCATCCAACTGCCTGTTCTAATAATATGTTAGCCGGTTCACAAGATAATGGTACTCAAAAGTTTACGACAACAGGTATCAATGCCACAACCGAAGTAACAGGTGGAGATGGCGCGTATTGCCACATTGACCGCGATAATCCTAATTTGCAAATCAGTAGTTATATTTATAATAAATATCGGATTACCAATAATAACTGGACAAGTTTCACGCCTTCCAATATCAATAATTACGGGCGTTTCATCAATCCAACCGAGTATGATGATGTCAATAATTTGTTATATACGGGGCATGAAGACGGCAGTTATGGCGTGTTGAGTGGCGGATTGCTCAATGGTGTTTCAGGAGCCTCCAGCATGGTGAAAAAAACAGGGTTAACAGGAGTTGTCGGAGCTTTGAAAATCGACCCTAACAATACCAATACGCTTTGGATTGGCAGTTCCGCAGGCACTTTGCACAAAATTACGAATCCAAATGGCACGCCTGTGATAACGATTTTGCCAAGTGCGACTTATTTTGGTGGTTATATTTCATCCATTGATGTTGAAAAAGGCAATTCCAATCACATTTTGGTCACGGTTTCCAATTATGGAGTGGTCAGTGTGCGCGAAAGCATGGATGCGGGCGCGACTTGGGCAAATGTAGAAGGCAATTTGCCTGATATTCCAGTTCGTTGGGGCATGTTCAACCCTTTGAACGCAGACCAAGTTTTTTTGGCAACCGAATTGGGCGTAATAAGTACTATTGATTTGAATGGTTCAAACACCAATTGGGTGAGTAATGGGTCGGGTTTGGCAAAAGTGCGGGTTAATATGTTGAAATATCGAAATTCGGATTACACCTTAGTCGCTGCTACACATGGTCGAGGTTTATTTACAACGAATTTGGCAACCCTTTCCCCTGCACAAACGGCTTCGGCAGAACGCAATACAGAGTCAACGCAAATCTATCTCGGAGCCAATGCGGAAGTTTATTGTTACTCCTCCACAGATGGTCAAATCATGGCGCGGATTAAAAATTTATCAGCACATGATTATGGTTGTACGAATGTAACGATAACGCGTGGAAGTATGCAATCCCTTACACCACAACCTTTTACCAATAATAATCCTGCACATGCGATTTTGCCTAAAACATGGCAAATCACACCCGCCAATCCCAATGCAACAGGGCGTTACGAAATCACGGTTTATTGTACGGCGGCGGAAGTGACTGCTTGGGAAAGCTATACGGGCAAAAGTTGGAAAAATGAGGGCTGTATTTCCAAATGTAGTGGCAATATTTTGAATGTAACGCCCGCCGCGCCCACCGCAGGAGGCAGCATTGAGACGCTTTTGAATATGGATGCAGAAGATAGTAATTTACCTTATATGACTGCTCGTTTCAGTACTGGTTTTGGCACTTTTGGCATTGGCGGTGTGATGAGCGCGGCAACAGGGGTCGGCGCTGTATTACCATTAGATTTATTGGATTTCAAAGGGCAGGTTGAAAATAAAACCGCCCTTTTAGCATGGACGACGGCGCAGATGACGGGCGTATTGGGTTTTGAAATAGAGCGTTCTCTTGAAATGGGACAGGCGCAAAAATTTGAAAAAATCGGTTTTATACCTGTTACCAACCTTCCAACCATCCAATATTTTAATTTCAAGGATGATAATTTAAAAAAGAACATTCAATATTATCGCTTGAAAATCAAAGAAATAGATGGTACTTACCATTATTCCAAAACCATCGCTTTACAAATCCATGAATTAGGTGATAAAGCAGGATTTACGATTGCGCCCAACCCCGTTCAAGCGGAAATGCAATTGATAATCCATGATTTGCCAGCGCAAGATTTTCAAATCAGCATAGCTGATATGGCAGGTAAAGTGGTTTTAGAACGAAATTATCCTGTCGGGGCAGATAATCGACTGTTGATTCCGACCGAAGCACTCTTGAAAGGGACTTATATCGTCACCTTAAAAACAGTTAACAGACCTACTCAAAGCGTCAAAATGCGTAAAATATAGTTTTTAAAACACATCGTTCACATAGGAACACATAGTTACATAGAACATTATAACCTATGTGTCCTATGTCCTCCTATGTGAATTATGTGTTATAATCATTTCGGTAATAAACTCGTCGGTATTTAAAAATAATAACGTTCCAATATTTGAAAAATAGAGTATATGTGAGCCACCAGAAGTATTCTATAAAACATTTTTTTTGAAAATAAACCATGTGCCAATCCTTTAAAATAGGGGAGTGCCAGAAAAAACAGTGGAAAAATAGGGATAAAATACCGCCCTTGAAAATTCCCAACCCTCTCGTCACCCACAGGACACCACAAACCATACATAACACTTGCAAAAGCAATGCATAATAAAGCCCCAAGCGCACCTACATATAGACGCATTCGCAAGGATAAAGGCGTAAAATCTTTCAAAACTTGAATTGAAATCATCAAAAACAAGCATACTAACATGGGGCGCGGCAAAAAATTAGCTTCCCAACCAAACTTTCCAACATAGTTCGACATCATGCCACCAGCATCTTTAAGATACGACGGAATCAAAATTTTTATCAAGTGAAATGGGTGTTTTAAAACAAATTGAAGTTGTTCGCTTGGGTTGACTCCTTTCAAAAGTTCCTGAGAATCAACATATTGTGGATGATATTGCTCATAAGTAAGGTATAAAGGTTGCGTTTGGATTTGCCACCAAACGATGGCAACACCACTCCAAAATAAAGTGATCAAAACACTAAAAAACACTTTTCTGGGATGGGGAAATGCCTGAATATGGATAAAACGTAAAAAAAGAAGGGGCGTATAAATGATTTTATTCAAAGCAATGATAATGATAATCGCACCAAATAAAATTTCTTGATAAATGCTTAAATCTTTTTTTTCTTCGGCTATCTTAAAACTCCAAGCAATGATGATAAAGCATAATCCATTTGTTACAATGTCCGCATTCAACGTAGCATTGATAAAAATAGAGGCAGGTAATAAGGCTAAAATACACAAGGTTTCTTGGCGAAAAGGCATGATTTTCAAAGCAATACGTATCATTACAATCCAACAAAGAAGCATTCCTAAACGCCCCAAATACATGGATAATAAAGCAGGAGCGTTCATTTTTTTTAAAACAAAAAGTATTACAACTTGTGGGATATAAGCAGTCGGTGCGTACATGGCTGTATTCGTAAAGTCAATGAAACTCGTTTTTTTAGGTTGTAAAGGGATTTTTAAGGTCTGCCAAATCGTATCCGCCCCTGTTTTTCGCTCATAATTAAACTTTAATGGTTTGAATTTTGACACACATTGTTGCATACTGATTGGGATTTCGCCCCCCAATCGGGCATCAGCCGTCCGAACACCTTTCCATATGCCTTCCGAAATTTGATAGGCGCGATACCAATGATTGTACTCATCAGGCGATTGAAAAGGTGGAATTAAAATTACTGCCCAAACGCCAAAAAACGAAGCAATGAATACAAATTTTTTTATAAGGGTCATTTCTAATTTTTTTAAATATAAAATAAACTTGCGGCAAGTTTGCAACTCGTTTAAGGAATTAAAGGTTTTCTGCCTTTGATTCCTTGAACGAGTTGTAATTCAAACACAGCAATTATTTTCGCCGTTTCCATTGTCGATTCATCATTTTCAGAATCAAATAACCCAATTGGCTATGCCCATTTTTGGAATTGGTCAGCACGATAACACCTGTTTTCGTATTTTTGACAAACGCCATAAACATCGCATTGCCATTGGAATAGCCTGTTGTCACCACGATTTCAGTCCGTTTATTTTCGCGTTTGAGATGCCAACCTATTGCCATATGCGTTTCTTTATCGATTTTGGTCGGGATACTTTGTTGCTGCATTTTAGCAAAATGAGTTGCTAAATCATTATTTTCTAATCCAATATGTATTTTTAAAAATTTTAATAAATCTTCCATATTGGCATAAGATGTTAGTGCAGGAGTCATACAGTTACAAGCGGGCGGGGTGACTTTTTTTTGTGCCAAATTATAACCCGCAATTTCCAAGATTTTATCGCCTTCTGGCACATAGACATTTGTATGCGCCATTTTTGCTACATCCAATAGATTGTGTTTTAAAATCATTGCCCAATCTGCCTGTGATTCGTTGCCACTTGTGGGGCGTTCTTTAAAAACTTCGCGGAGCAACATGCCCAATAAACCATAATTTAAATTGGAATGTTGATATTGATTGATTTGTAAATGATTGGTATCCAATGTTTTTAAATCATTGATAAAGGTTTCACAATCATATTCCAAATAAGGTTGCGATACATCTTTCTCTATCAAGCCAAACGCAGGAGGCAATTTGGGTAACCCACTCGTATGTTGCACCAATTGCTGAACCGTGATTTTATTGCCCGCAGCAAATTGTTGATTGGAATTTAAATACGTATTGACTGGATTTGTTGGAATCAACAACCCTTTTTCCACTGCAATTTGATATAAACTGGCTACAAAAATTTGACTCGCACTGCCTAATGCAAATAAATGTTGCGGATTCGGCGGATTCGGCAACGTTCTATCAGCCCGCCCAAAGCCAAACGTCCAAGTCGAATCGCCATCTATCATGCCGACGATAAATCCTGCCCGTTTAGAAGTGTCCGCATTTAAATCATGCGCCAAAATCATTTCGATTTGACTTTTTAATTTTTTGGCTGTCGGAGAAATGGATGTTTGTGCTAAAATATTTGTATTCAAACAAATATAAATAATTAAAAAATAATTATATTTTGAAATCATTTTGGGAATCGTTGATTGAAACCGTGTGATGGAATGTTATCAAAAACGGGCATTGCTGTATTTTAGTGCTTTGTAACAAAAATAGGTGTTTCGACAAAAAATTTATTTTTTTATAACAAAAAATTTCCGTTATATTTGTTGTGAAATTGCACCGTGTAACGGGACATCTCAAAAACCAATTTAATTTTGGCGGCAACACCGATGGTTTTGCCGCCTTCTTTTATCAGTATGTATACTTCGCACACGATACTTTTGCGATAGGATGGATGTACGGATTTCACGGATTCGCACCGATTGGTACGGATTTTTTTAAAACAACGAATCCGTACCAATCCGTGAAATCCGTACATCCATCCTATCGCAAAACCATCCAGCGTAAAGTATATATCCTTCGCGCACGATACTTTTGGGATACAACTACGATTTAGATTTGGCTCTCCTTGACCAGATTTTTAAATTTTTGAATGGTTTGGGTTGGATTTTTCGTTCCGAAAACGCTACTTCCTGCCACTAATACATTCGCACCTGCTTGTAACAAGGCTTCTGCATTGTGTAAACCAACTCCGCCATCAATTTCAATAAGGACATGATCCAAATTGCGTTCTTCCAACATCGCTCGCAAAGCACGCACTTTGGGAATGGTTTGGTAAATAAATTTTTGACCACCAAAACCAGGATTGACGCTCATCAAACAAACCAAATCAAGGTTTTCTAAAATGTCTTCCAAAACCCGTACAGGCGTATGCGGATTGAGCGCGACTCCTGCTTTGGCACCTGTTGCACGAATTTGTTGCAACGTCCGATGCAAATGCGGACAGGCTTCGTAATGTACCGTAATCACATCCGCACCCGCAGCCCGAAACGCTTCAATGTATTTTTCGGGTTCGACTATCATCAAATGAACATCTAACGGCTTGGTCGCTAATTTTTTCATAGCTTCGATGATGAACATCCCAAAAGAGATATTCGGCACAAATCGACCATCCATCACGTCAACATGAAACCAATCGGCTTCACTTTGGTTGACCATCGCAAAATCAGCTGCCAAATGTGCAAAATTGGCTGCCAGTACAGAAGGCGCGAGCAGATAAGGTTTCATAAAATTGTCGGGTGTAGAGGTTTAAACTCTACTTTTTTTGAATGAAAATTTGGGTTAAACTTTTGTTAAAAATTAATAAAAATATTAATTATAAAAATATATAAAAACTTGATTGTTAAATTATTACAATAAAAAGAGTCCAATTGCGTTTTAAAGAGGCAATGACTTTTGATTAAAATTTCGTCAAAAGACAGACTAAAAACTGTGAGAAAGCGTAAAAATTGTACTTTTGAAACGTTTTTCAACTATCACCTTCGTTTTTTTTTAAAAAAAACTTCCAATCGGATTCAATACCATGATAAAAAAGATGATTTTTGCAGCGGCAATCGCTGCCAGCGCAACCACCACCATCGATGCTCAAAAAATAGCGATTGTGGATATTACTCAAATCTTGCAAGCGCAACCTGATTACAAAAAAGCGCAGGAAGAATTGGACAAAATTGCCCAACAATGGCGGCAAGAAATCGCGCAACAACAGGATGTTGTCAAAGGCATGTTCGCTAAATTGCGTGCGGAAGCACCTCTTTTGACCAAAGAGGCTGCCCACAAACGCGAAGATGAAATTGAAACCAAAGAGAAAGGGATTCGCGATATGCAGCGCGAAAAGTTCGGACCAGAAGGCGCGTTGTTTAAAAAACGCCAAGAATTGGTCAAACCGATGCAAGACCGTGTGTATGGTGCCATCGAAAAATTTGCGGCAGATAGGGGTTTTGATTTAATTTTGGATAAAGGTGGCTCGGCAGGTATTATCTTTGCGTCGCCGTCTTTCGATAAGACGCAGCTGATTTTGGATATGTTGAAAAGATAAAGGTACAGCTAATCGTCCCAGATGCGGACATTATTATAATAACCAATTTTTAACTGTTTAATTTTTTTAATTTTTTTGAATGAAAAATACGGTAAAATCACTGTTTTTAACGGTAACATTGGCAGTCAGCGCGGCTGTCACTGCGCAAGCGCAAACCAAAATCGGCTATATGAATGCGAATTTGGTCTTGGCAGACATGACAGAGATGAAAGCAGCCGATTCTGAATTAGGCGCGATGTCTTCCCAATTGCAAAAACAAGATTCGTTAAAAGTGATGGATTTCCAAAGAAAATACCAAGAATTAGCGAAAAAAGAACAAGAAGGGACGCTTTCTCCAAAGCAATTGCAAGATGAATCACAACGTTTGGAAGCTGAAAAGGCTGAAATTACGAAATTCGAGCAGGAAATGACGAAGCGTTTACAAGACAAACGGGCGCAATTGTATCAACCGATTTACGACCGTGTGAATAAGGCGATTTCCGAAGTGGCGAAAGAAAAAGGCTATGCTTACGTGATTGATGCGACCGCAGGTTCGATTCTTTATGCAGATGATGCGAATGATTTAAGCGTTGCAGTGCGGGCGAAAATGGGTTTGCCTCCTTTGGTGAAAAAGTAATTGTTGATGGGTTCTTGAACAAAAAGTTCACAAGTATGCGTACTTGTGAACTTTTTACTTTTATGAAAATTTATATATAATTTCCCACTTATTATATTAATAAAAATTCATATTTTAACCCTTTAAAACGAACCAATCATTGCTTTTTATCATTTCAATACCTATATTTGCATTCCATTCCAAAAACCTACAACGGTCTTAACACCGATTTATCGGTTATCATAGTCGTAATGACCATGATTAACCCTATTTTTTATATACAAACAAACCACGTATTCACCATGAGAGTAATTATTTTCATCCTTTTCGGCAGCCTATTGTTGACGAGTTGCTGGCGCAAAGATGAGATTGCCAATCCAATGTTGCGCATTAAAATCAAGACGGATGCCGAATTAGAGCGATTGGACAGCAAAGGGCAAGTTGCTACCGTCAAAACAGGCAATGCGGCTCAAACACCGTTGGTTAAAACCATTAGTCCTGGTTATATTGAATTTTCGCAAGAGGCGAAAACGCCTCTTGGCAAAGGCTTTATCGCCTATCAAGCCGACCAGACCAGAGCAGGCGGGGAAGCTGCTTTTGATTTTTCAAAATGTAAACTAATGAAAGATGGAGAGGTGTTTTTGACGATTCCCTTAAAAGAGTTGCCAAAAGGTACGTATCAATGGGTGCGCGCTTCGATGGCGTATCAAAATGCTGATTTGATTTTTAATTTGATTAATGTGCCGAATCTGGGCGAATTGCCTGATGAACGCGGTACGTTATCCGTTTTTACGGGATTCAATACATTCATCTCGAAACATAAAATTCGGGAAAAGGAAGAAACGCTGAATGCCAATAAAAAATTTGGGTATTGGGCATTTGAAACGGCTTTGGATAGAGGATTTGTGCAACATAATACCATTAAAAATGGGCAAGCAGTTGGGACATCCAGTGTGAATCCGAATTATACGGTTGCGCCTGTGCCGATTGGTTCTGGGATTGTGACAGGTCGTTTTGAAACACCTTTGATTGTGACTGGTTCAGAATTACAAGATGTGACGGTTACCTTGTCGCTTTCGACGAATCAATCCTTTGAATGGGTGGATACGCATAAAAATGGCAAATGGGATTTAGATGTACAAAACTTTATTGCAGAACCTGTTATAGATGCAGGTTTTCGTAATTTGAAAGCAACGATTGGAAATCAATAAATGATGTGTTGTAAAACAAATGTGCCGCAATTTTTGAAATAGGATGCCTATGATTTGAAGGATTTTAAGGATATACTCAACAGAAAATGGTTTTGGGATAAAAAAGCTGCACGGTAGCCTATTTTTATCCCAAAACTACTTTCCGTTGAGTATATCCTTAAAATCCTTCAAATCATAAACATCCTATTTCAAAAACGTTCCAAAGCGGGCATATTGTGTTATAATTTAAATAATTGTAAATCAATGATTTATCGATTATCGCATTACGGTAACGTCTCCTTGTTTTATTTCCACTTCGCCATCCAAATATTCAATTTCTGCCATATAAATGTAAACGCCTGGATTGACTAACTTGCCATTGAATGTCCCGTCCCAACCATGTGCTGGGTCATCAGGCATAAAATTGTTGTCGCTAAACATCCGATTGCCCCATCTATCAAAAATTTGGAAGGTTTTAACTTTTCTCACGCCCTTTCCTGCATAAATCATGAATATATCATTCGGTCCGTCATTATTGGGAGAGAAAATATTCGGAAAGTAAACAGGGTGTTCTCGGTCAACGCCGATATGTACCCGCGCCGTCACTTGACAACCTCGTGCATCCGTTACCAATACTTGATAAGTCGTTTGGCGCACTGGTTTTACAATGACACTATCGCAAGCGGTTCGTCGGCGACATGCTGAGTCAATATTATTCGACCATAAAATGCTCGCAACCCGATTGCCTGCATCCAAACCAGCTCGCACTACGATTAATAAGCTATCGCCCAATCGTAAAGTCGTATCGTTTCCAATCCGAACATTCATTTGTGGATATTGAACCAAACTCACAGTCGTATCATATTCACAACCGCCGCCGTCTTGTACGCGAATCCGATAGCTATTGGCACATAAATTTTTCAAAGAATCGGCAGATGTAAATACATTGCCATCCAACGAATATAAATAAGGCGCAATCCCGCCCCGAACACTTAAAATCCGAATACTTCCATCGCATTCTCCATAACAGCGCGGTGGATTGAGGCGCAAATTAAAGGCGTTTGGACGGTTATTATTTCGGAAAACGCGGGCGGTGTCGGTTGCCACACAACCATTTGAAGTGGTTGTGACGCGTAAAACATATAAACCCGACTCATTCACAATCGGCGTTAAACCGTTTGCACCTGAAAGAATGTTTCCGTTCGCAGTCACCCATTGATAAGTTGTACCAGTCGATAAGGTAGAACCGCGACCTGATAACGCAACTGTCAAGTTGATACAATTTAACGTATCTGCAATGCCCGTTTTCGCAATCGGGCGGATTACATTGCGTTTTAACGTTATCGAAGTCGAATCCACACAGGAATTGGCAGAATCTCGAATGATTAACCAATATTTACCAGCACTGTCAACCGTTGGCGTAAGTGTATTGGTACCTGTTTTAAAATGTCCACTTCGGATGCTTGTATCCACTCGCCATGCAAATCGGTAACGACTTCCAGCGGCAGAATTAGACGCATTTAAAGTCACAAATGTATCTCGACAAGAAAGGTCTGGCGCAGACGCTATTTGAACAAACGGTTTGGTTCGACTTCCTTGAACGGTAATCGTATCAGAGGAGCTACAACCATTGCCAATTTTCGTAACTTGTAGGGTATAAACACCTGGTTCTCTCACGATTGTAAGCGGACTGGTGCTAAACGAATTAGCCGTATTCGACCATAAATAATCTAATTGTCCAACGGGTGTAGAACTCGAACCATTTAAAACGACCGAATCAATCGAACAATTCAAGATAGGCAAATTGCGTCGAATCACGACATTGGGCGTACTGGTATCTATTTTAATAATTGCCGAATCGGTTGTAACACAATTACTGAGCGTATCAATCGCTTGTATAATATACGTTCCAGGTTGTCCTGTAAATAAAGTTCCAATATTGCCACCTAACGGACCATTCCATTGATAAACGACATTCGGTTCATTATTCGCCGCACTGCCCAGCGTAAGTTGACGATTCGTACATGTAATCGAATCATCCGCGCCTGCACTGGCAAAAGGAGCGCGTAAAAGATTGACCACCACAAAAGCCGTATCATTGCCACAAGGTGCTGTACCCGAAACCACATACGCAAACCGATAAGACCCAGAAAGTTGTAAACGCGTCCTAAATGTAGCTGCTGCTGCCGCAAATGCACCGCCTGTGGAGCGAATGGTCGAAACTTCTACCCATCTGCCACCTGTTTGTTGTGCTGCAAGGCGAGTCGTAAGCGTAATGGTGCTATCTAAATTGCCACAAATATTCAAGGGCGGCGCGGGAATCCCTGCAATGGCTCTTGGGCGCACCGTTACCCGTACCGTTCCAGAAGCGGTATTGCTACAACCATTAGAATCTCTGATGGCGATTAAAGTATAAGTGGTTGCAACGCTTGGAGCCACTCGTACGGTCGAACCCGTCCGCACATTGGTCAAAGTAGAATCCCGTGTTCCATCATTATAAACAATGATAAAAGGCGGTTTCCCAACCAACGTAAGGACTAAATTAATACTATCATTTTGGCAAACGGTGGTTGCACCAGTTCCCCAAGTCACGGTTGCGGTTGCATTGAATTTGACAGGAACACTTTGGCTCGCGCTGAAACAAGGGTCACTCAATGCGACATGATTCAAACTATCATTCCCTGCAATCGCAGCAATAAAATAGGTTACACCCAATTGTAAAGGTGGTTGAAAACTAAAGGTAGGTGTTGTACTGCGCTTGATAATGCCTGTACGCGGGTCTCCTGTATGTAAAACGTATTCAATCGTATCATTCGCATCCAAAAACAAGTTTGAATTGGCTTGATAACCCAAATAATTTGCCGTAATCGGACTATTCTGACAAGCCTCCAAAGGTGTAATATCCATATTACCTGCATCGGTAAGACAATTGTTACAAGCCCGAACGCCTGTAACCGCAGGTGCTGCACATCCATTCGCATCTTTCACTGAAAAATTAAAACGACCAATGGATTGCGCGCTGGAAAGGAAATCATTGCCATCTACATCCCCAGCCGATGTTGCCGTATTACCCAGAAAAACGCTGTATGGCGGAATCCCACCCGTTATTGGGAATTTAACGAAAAAACGAGCATTATCGGGGCTACAACTATCCCGCAATTGGGCTAATAACACCGTAGGCGCATTGCTAAACGCAATTTTAATCGTATCTTTTTTAGAACAATTGCCATTCGTTTCCGTCCAAATAAATTGATAAGTGCCTGATGCTGTGACGGTTACGCTTGTATTAGGCGCGGTAGAGCTCACGTAATTGACCGCAATGGGAGCTTGTGGGAAATGAGTCCAAGTACCCGAACCCGATGCTGATACTGCGGACAAATTATAAGACAACGTACAAACCGATGTATCGCGCCCTGCATTTAAATTATTAAAATTAGCAAC
>JBDLWG010000031.1:0-6025 GCA_039804385.1 Bacteroidota bacterium | reverse complement strand
TTTTTTTTAGAAACCCAATCCTTATTTTTAGTCAAAAACTCTTTTGCAAGGTTCAAAAAATTGACAGAACCTTTACAACTTGCATCATATAAAATAATCGGTTTATGCAAACTTGGTGCTTCCGCCAACCGCGCACTCCGATGAATCACCGTTTCAAACACGTAATCGACCGCCGTTTCGCGCACTTCATTCATCACCAAATGCCCCAAACGCAACCGTGTATCAAACATGGAAAGCAAAATGCCTTCAATTTCCAATTTTTTATTCAAGGCTTTTTTAACTAATTTGACCGTATCTTTCAATTTGCCCAAGCCTTCCAACGAAAAAACTTCACATTGCACAGGTATCAACACCGAATCGGCTGCCGTCAATGCATTAATCGTCACCAAACCGAGAGACGGCAGGCAATCAATGATAATATAATCGTAATCATCACGGATTTGACTCAAAAACTCGTCCATCACGTACTCGCGGCGAAAACGAGTAACCAATTCCAATTCCGCACCCACCAAATCAATACTTGATGGCAAAAGCCAAAGATTGGGCGTATCGGTTTTAAAAATGGCTGTTTTCGGGTCAATCTCGTCAATCATGCACTCGTAAAGGCTTTTTGCACCCGCTTTTGGAAATTCACCCACCCCAGAAGAACTATTCGCTTGCGGGTCTGCATCGATTAAGAGTATTTTTTTTTCTAATATGCCTAAACAAGCGGCAAGATTGATGGCAGTCGTTGTTTTGCCGACACCGCCTTTTTGGTTGGCAATAGCTATGATTTTTCCCATAATTTTTTTTGTATATTAAAACTGGTTATTATCAAATGTTTGATTATCAACCGTTTGGAGGGTTTCAAACCCTCCAAACGGTGTTGTACGTTTGATGATTATCAACCGTTTGGAGGGTTTCAAACCCTCCAAACGGTGTGGTGTGTTTGATGATTATCAACCGTTTGGAGGGTTTCAAACCCTCCAAACGGTGTTGTACATGCTATTTTAAACCCATTTCTTTTCGATATTGTACTGCTGTTTTGGTGCTGCCGTCATGACTCCAACCGGGTGCTTTGAATAAATATTTTAACCGAATTGATAAAGGTAAATCTTTTCTCGTTTTGAAAAAATCGACCCAAATCCCTTTCCATTCATGAAAAATAACTTCTACAAGTCCTTGATTGCCCGTTTTGCCATGTAATCCATACTGTACAGGTTCTTCCACTAATTCTTCTGAAAAAGTACCAAACATCCTATCCCAAATGATGAACATCATCCCCATATTTTTATCCAAATACCGCACATTGCTTGCATGATGCACGCGATGATGCGACGGCGTAACAAAAATCCATTCCCAAATCGGGATGCGATTCAGGTATTTGGTATGAACGAGAATGCCATAGGTTTGAGTCATAGCAAACATTAATGCTATATCTAACATCTTGAAACCCAATAAACAAAGGGGTATAAAAAACAAAAATCGATAAATGGGTTGCAAGACAGAGGAGCGAAATCCTGTGGTCAAATTAAAATAATCAGACGAATGATGCGTCACATGTACCGCCCAGAAAAAACGGCTATAATGTTCCATCCGATGCAGCCAATAAAACAGAAAATCTTCTAATATCAATAAGGTCAACCAATAGTAAGTTGGATTATGAATTTCCATCAACCGATATTGATACACCCAAGTCATAAAAGAACCCACAAACAAGAGGCGCAACCCAAAATCCAGCCCAGCATTGAGGGTTGTCAAATAGAGGTTGTACAACGTATCTTTGACGCTATACCATTGTTTGCCCTGCCAATTGCTGATAAGGATTTCCGCCAAAATCATGATGGTGTAAAATGGTATAGATAATTTTAATAATTCTTGTTCGACTAACTGATTTTGGAGCATTTTTAAGATCGTTTTTTGTCATTCCGTAGGAAACGTTTCCTACGAAATGACAAAGCTGTCCAATTTTTATGCGGCTTCCCACTTCATGGTGTGACCAATTGCAGGTAAAATCAAGACTTTATCTTCTGCCTCAAAACATTTTTTGGCGGCATCTTTATCAATTTTGATAGATTCAAAGGTGTCAAAATGACAGCCAATAATCGTATTGCATTGAATGAAATCGGCAGCCACTACCGCATCTGCGTAATCCATCGTAAAATTGCTGCCAATCGGCAAGATGGCAAAACTCAACGGCGGACAAATCATCGGAATCAACTGCATATCCAACGTCAGTGCCGTATCGCCCGCAAAATAAAAGCAACCTTCCGCCGACGAAACCACAAATCCCATAGGCGCACCGCCATAAGTGCCATCTGGCAAACTTGAGGAATGTTGCGCTACGACACATTTCACCGTACCAAAATCAAAGGTGCGACCGCCGCCTGGATTCATCGGATGAATATTTGATAAACCTTTCTTTTTCAACCAATTATAAATTTCATAATTGGTAATAATTTTACAATTGGTGCGTTTTGCAATGCGCTCTGCATCCGCAATATGGTCTGCATGACCATGAGAAATGAACATAAAATCGCATGGAATCGTATCCACATCAATGGCACTTGCTAACGGATTCGGCGAAATAAACGGGTCAAATAACAACTGTTTACCATTTATTTCAACGCCAAAACAAGCGTGTCCGTAATATTTAATATTCATAATTTAAATGAAATCAAGAGGTGTAACCAAAATTTTTCAATAAACGCTCATCATCACGCCAATTTTCGCGGACTTTGACCGTCAATTCCAAATGGGCTTTGGATTCAATAAAAATTTCAATATCTTTTCGGGCTTCCATGCCTACTTTTTTGATAGCTGCCCCATTTTTACCCACCACAATCGACTTTTGCGTATCGCGTGCAACGTAAATCGTTGCAAAAATACGCGCAATCGGCGTTCCATCATTGGTTTGGGTTTCCTGATACGAGTCAATCATCACTTCGCACGCGTAAGGAATTTCCTCCCGATAGTTCAATAAAATCTTCTCGCGGATGATTTCCGACACAAAAAACCGTTCAGGACGGTCTGTCAACTGGTCTTTTGGATAATATTCGGGGCCTTCAGGCAGGTATTTCAAAATGTTGGCTATCATATCATCCATGCCTACTTTGTTGAGCGCGGAAATACCCAAGGTTTCTTTAAACGGAACGCGTTCCAACCATTGCGCCGTTAAGGTTGCAATGGCTTCTGGTGTAGCCGTATCCGTTTTGTTAATCAACAAAAAAACAGGCGCACTCGAACCCCGCAAATCCCGAATAATCGGGTCATCGGCTTCATAAATTTCGGTCGGTTCGGTGACAAACAACATCACATCTGAATCCTCAAAAGTGCTTTTTGCAAACGCATTCATCGCCGCGTGCATTTTATACGCTGGTTTACGGATGATTCCGGGCGTATCGGAAAACACCATTTGATAGTTTTCGTCGCTCAAAATCCCGATAATCCGATGACGTGTCGTCTGCGGTTTATTCGTGATGATAGACATGCGCTCGCCAAGGAGCGCGTTCATCAGTGTTGATTTGCCGACATTAGGGCGACCGATGATATTAACAAAACCCGATTGAAACATTTTTTTTAAGACTAAATTATAATCATTTGCGATACCGCACCATTATAAACGTTTAAACAAAAATTAGATTTTGAATCAAAAACCAATGCACGTTCAACTTTCGCAAAGTGTTTTTAATAAAATATTTTTTAAAACAAATTTTATTAAAAACACTTTGCGAAAGTTGATGTTTAATTTTTTTAAACATCAATGATTTTTGACTCAAAAAAAGGTACAACTACAAATCCAACAAACCATCTGGCAATTCCATCAGAATTTGTTTTTTAGCATCCTCAATTTGAAGGATGAATTGCGCATTCAACGGAATCAGTACCGACTTTTTTTGGTAGGTAACAATCGCCATTTCCTGCTGTGGATATTCTTCGACGGATTCAATCACCCCAACTTTCGTTGTGCCATCCAGAATCATATAACCCACATATTTACGATATTGCAGTCCACTTCCGTCATCGTCCTCCTCGTCGGACTCGAAAATGTCCTCTTCGCGGAGATATAACGCTTTGGAAGCGATACCACTCGCGGCTTCAGGCGTATCAACGCCCTCAAATTTGGCAATAATCGTGTTGCCGACACGAATGTCTTCAATAAAAAAAGGCATTTGTCTGCCTTTTACGTCGATTAAAACCACATCGGTATCCATTAAATCTTCCAAATACCGTTCTTTGATTTGCAATTTAATCTCGCCTTTTAAGGCGTGCGGCTTTTTCGTATAACCGATTTGAACCGTTTTCATTTAAGCAATGACTTGTTTTTCCCGAAAAACACGTTTAAAAATTCGGGGCGAAAATACGACATTGGCACGTTATTTTCGCCGAACTTGCACAATGTTTCTAAAACTTTCTAAAACTTTTGTAACAAACATGAAGTTTTTAATTTTTTCAACTATTTTGTTGATTCAAACAAACCTTATGACCGCACAAATCAGTCCGCTCAGCGCGTTATTACCCGCCGACCGACAAATTGATTGGAGTCAGGTCGGCGTTCAAAAAGGGCAATTGGCAAGTTTCAAACCAATCGTCCATATCACCGATTTTGGCGGCAAGCCTGACGGCGTTACGCCGAATGATGAAGCCTTTCAAAAAGCCTTGCACCATTTGGGCAACCACGAAGGCACGATTTTTTTTCCAAAAGGAAATTATTTATTCAATCAAAGTATCGTAATGCGTAATCACTTGATTATCAAAGGAGAAGGCGCGGATAAAAGTGTTTTGAAATTTGATTTACATGGTCAAAATGACCTCATTCGCGCTAATGGAACGGTCGAATCCAGTAAAATTCAATTAATAGCCGCCGCCCCAAAAGACGCGCAATTCATTCAGATTGCGCGGAATACAGGTTTTAAAAAAGGCGATTGGATTAAATTGACGCAACAAGATGATTCGTTGGTGACATCAGGTTGGGCGAAAGGCAGTGTTGGGCAGCTTTTTCAAATTATGGACTTGGTTGAAAATCCGTCCTTATATGATGGGGTGCGTTTGAAATTACATCAGAAATTGCGCAAAAGTTATGTTTTGGCAGATTCGGCAGGGATTCAAAAAATGTTGCCTGCGGAACAAATTGGCGTAGAAGCGTTGACAATCAAACGATTAGATGCCACTGATGGACAAACTTCCAATATTTATTTTGATAATGTGGTCAATAGTTGGGTTTGGGGCGTAGCGAGTGAAAAATGCAATTTTGCTCATGTGACCCTTAATGCGTCGGCGCATATTACGGTTTCGGGTTGTTATTTTTCGGAAGCCTTTGGTTATGGCGGCGGCGGAAAAGGTTATGGCGTTATGACGCAAATCACGTCGAGCGATTGTCTGGTGGAAGACAATATTTTTAAAACATTGCGTCATGCCATGATTTTGCAAGCGGGCGCGAATGGCAATGTCTATGCGTACAATTATTCGATAGACCCGTATCGAGACAATTTTATTGTGTCCAATTCGGTGGGCGATTTTGCCCTGCATGGGAATTGGACGTATGCGAATTTATTTGAAGGCAATGTGGGTCAAAACTTGATGGTTGATAATTCTCATGGTAAAAATGGTGATTGTAACACTTTTTTTAAGAATAAATTGGAAAGTTGGGGCATTATGGTCTTTCCGGGTGCGGGCGATGCTATCAATTTTGTGGGGAATGAGGTGACCAATAAAAGCCTCTTTTACGGGCGTTACATGTTAGGCGGGACGAATCATTTTGAATTAAAAAACGCCATTCGGGGCAAAATCCAAGAAACAACGACCGAAATCGCCTTGCCGAATAGTTTTTTTAAAATTTCACCTGTCGAAACGGAGGTAGCGACACGCGGTTTGAGCAAAATCACGGTTACGCCAACAGGCGTTTTATCGGCGCAAGACCGTTACGAACAAGGGAATTTTTGTAAAAAAAGATGAGTGGTCTTGTTAAAAACTAAATGTGTCCTTAATGCCCCCTTTTTCCTTCATTCTTGATTCAAATTTGTATCTTTGTGCAAGATTTTAGTTT
>JBDLWG010000030.1:0-3792 GCA_039804385.1 Bacteroidota bacterium | reverse complement strand
TGATTTGATGAACATTGCGAATTGCTGAACAAAATGCAGTATCCTAATCTTAATTTTTGTCATATAATAAGCAAAAACAGCTAAAAACAGGTTTAATCAAACTACCTTTGCAAAAAAAATTTAAGAATCCATAAAATAACGATGCAAAAGTTCTTTCCTGTTTTAACGATTACATTACTTACACTCCAAATGGGGTATGGACAACAAAGCGATAGCACCCAATCTATGACTCGTTTTTCAGGTCAAGTCGGCATTACGAATAACGGTTTTTCAATTATCCCTTCCTTTTCCTTGAATAGTCCTGCTGCAATAGTGTCTTGTTCGGTGCGAAAAAACAAACTCTCTTTTGAACCCGATATTCGGCTCGTACCCGATGCTTCCAAAGGAGCCTTTTTATTTTGGTTGCGGTATCGTTTGGTGGATCAGCAGAAATTCAAACTAAGATTAGGAGCGCATCCAGCGTTTTCGTTCATACACCGCAACATCACAACGAATGGCAATACCACTAAAATTACAGAAATGTTACGATTTGGAGCGTTTGAAGTCGTCCCAAGTTATCAGATTAAACCGAATTGGGGTATCAGTGCTATGTATTTGCAAGGTCACGGGCTGCAAAAACATGGTCCGCAATTGACCCGAGCCTTGTTTTTGAATACCCAAATTTCAAATATCAAGTTAGCAAAACAACTTCGATTTCATTTGTTCCCCTCTGTCTTTTTCTTAAATACGGATGACTATAAAGGCGATTACTTGGCGGTCACAGGCGTTTTAGCTCATACAGCATTACCCTTTACGTTGCAAGGTACGATTAATCAAACCTTTCAATCCGACATTCCCAACAATCAAGATTTTATGTGGAATGTAATGGTGGCTTATAATTTTCGTAAAACATTCAAGACCATAAAAGAATAGCGGTTTGTCAAACAAAACAAGAGGTTTCTGAAATAAGTAGTTCAACTAAAAGAAACGACAACAACGTTTGGAGGGTTTGAAACCCTCCAAACGTTCTACTATCTTGATAATCAATCTTTTTGTAGGTATCTCTTTTTGTCGATTTTTTCCTTTCAACTCCTTAAATCAAATATCGAAATAAATCGGGATCTTTTTCAAGGCATTTATACCGAATTTGGCGTTCTTCCATCCGCAAAATCATTGCCTCATAATCGGCGCGACATTTCACTTCGACACCTATTAATGCAGGGCCATTTTCTCGATTGGTCTTTTTGATATATTCAAATCGTGTAATATCATCATCTTTTCCTAAAACATAATTCAAAAAATCGCGCAATGCGCCTGCCCTTTGTGGGAATTGAATGATAAAATAATGTTTCAATCCTTCATACAGAAGGCTGCGCTCTTTGATTTCTTCGGTACGCGTAATGTCATTATTGCCGCCAGAAATGATGCAAACGACATTTTTACCCTTAATTTTTGCCTTAAAATCATCCAAAATAGTAATTGATAACGCGCCCGCAGGCTCTACGACAATCGCTTCTTCATTGTAAAGTTGCAAAATCGTCGTACAAACCTTCCCCTCTGCCACCGTCACCACATCGTCCAATACAACTTTACAAATTTGAAATGTTTTATATCCGACTTGTTGAACGGCTGCGCCATCTACAAATTTATCAATATGAGGCAACCGAACCACTTCGCCTTGCTTCAACGATTCGTACATACTCGCCGCACCACTCGGTTCAACCCCAATAATTTGGGTTTTCGGACTCATTTGTTTGAAATAACTGCCCAAACCTGCTGCCAAACCGCCCCCACCCAAAGGCAGAAAAACGTAATCAATCGGTGAAGGACAATCTTCCAAAATTTCCAATCCAACCGTTCCCTGTCCTTCTATGACGCGCTCATCATCAAATGGATGAATCATTTCTTTGGCATGTAACTCACTGTAAATCAATGCTTCTTGATAGGAATCATCATAGGTATCGCCAATTAAAATCACTTCAACTTTATCGCGTCCGAAAAATTTGACTTTGGTAACTTTCTGTTGTGGTGTCGTCGAAGGCATGAAAATCGTGCCTTGAGTATTCATCAAACGACAGGCAAACGCGACACCTTGTGCATGATTGCCCGCGCTTGCGCAAACAACGCCTTTGGCGCGTTCGGTTTCGGACATCATTGACATTTTATTATACGCACCGCGAATTTTGTAGGAGCGAACAACTTGCAAATCTTCGCGTTTGAACCAGATATTGCAATCATATTTTTCAGACCAATTCAGATTTTGTAATAAAGGCGTATGTTCTGCGACCGATTTGAGGCGCAATTTCGCTTTATAGATATTTTCGACCGAAATAACGGGCGTTTTCACTTTAACCATTTTTGGATTTAGTTGATAATTAATTGTAAAACACATAGTTCACATAGGAAGGCATAGAACACATAGATACTTTTTTATAACTCTTTCACATATGAAAACATAAAATAGATAGGAGGAATCTTTATAGAAGTCGCAATACCTTAAATCTATTTTTTTGAACGTTTTACTTGGTTTTATCTAAAAAATTTCAGCGAAAACCAAGTAAAATATTCAAAAAAGAAACAAATCTAATAAAGATTGCCCCTATGTGAACTATGTCCCCCTATGTGAACGATGTGTTATAAAACTACTTTTTTTTCCCTTTTTTAGTTGGTTTTGGGTCAGGCGCGGTGGCTGCTGCAATCATTTTATCCACTTTCTGTTCCAAAAGGGCTAACGGCACACAACCGTCTTTCAAAACCTCATTATGAAATTTGCGAATATCAAAATTTTCACCCAAAGCCTTTTCTGCTTTATGCCGCAATTCTAAAATCTTCAATTGACCCACTTTATACGACAACGCTTGACCGGGAATCGCCATATATCGTTCAATTTCTGCGGTCACGCCTTCCAGTGTTTCTGCCTCATTATCCATATCGTATTGAATCGCCTGTTCCCGCGTCCAACCTTTCGTATGCAATCCCGCATCCACCACTAACCGAATAGCGCGGTGCATTTCCATCCCCAATTTGCCAAAATATTGGTATGGATCTGTATAAAGCCCCAATTCTTTACCCAAACTTTCGGTGTATAACGCCCAACCTTCGCCGTAAGCACCATACCATAAAAATTTGCGAAAATCGGGTAATTCCGTATTTTCTTGTTGTAACGAGATTTGATAATGGTGTCCCGGAATCGCTTCATGCAAAAATAGGGCTTCATTTTGGAAATTATTGATAGCTGCCGCATTGCCTTTCGGAATCGGAAAGTAAAAAATGCCGGGACGCGTACCATCAGGCGAACCTTGATTGTACTCCGCACTCGCAGAAGCCTCCCGAAAAGGCTCGGTTCGACGCACTTCAAACGGCGTTTTTGGAGTCATATCAAACATTTTTTCCAATTGTGGCTGCATCGTTTCGTGAATTTTATTAAAATCCGCGATAATTTGTTCAGGTTTTTTGTACGGCTTATTCGCTTTTCGGTCATTGACAAATTTGAAAAAAGATTTCAAATCTTTTTTATAACCTACTTCTGTTTTCACCGCTTCCATCTCGGTGCGAATCCGCGCCACTTCCTTCTGACCCAAATCGAACACTTCCTCTGCGGTCAAATTCGTAGTCGTCCATTGTTTAATCAATTGATTATACATTTCGCGCCCTTTCGGAATGTCAGAAATGCCCGCACTCATCCGCGCTTTCGGCAAATATTTCACTTTAAGAAAATCGTGCAACTTTTTGTAATTAGGTTTCACCATTTTATCAATCATCAAAGCGTATTGCGTTTTGAAACGGTCTTTTTCGTAAGCCTCCATCGAATCA
>JBDLWG010000029.1:0-5856 GCA_039804385.1 Bacteroidota bacterium | reverse complement strand
TGCCTTATTGGATGGCGGCGGCAGCAATCGGCGGTTGGATAGGCACTACCTATGGCGTTAAACAGTTGAATATCAATATTTTACAAAAAATATTAGGTGTTGTTTTAGTGATTGCAGGGCTAAAAATGATGTGGATTTAAAAAATCAGCAAATAAGTGGTTCCTATAAACTTGGTTTTCGCTGAAATTTTTTTGATAAAATGTAAATTTCATTGTAAAAACTTTCGCAAAGTGTCTTTTTTAACAAAATTTGTTTTAAAAATATCGAAATTGAATTTTCCAAAGGGAAAAATTGAAAATTTTTCCCTTTGGAAAATTCAATTTCGATATTTTTAAAACAAATTTTGTTAAAAAAGACACTTTGCGAAAGTTGTACACGGATTTTAAGCAAAAAATGCTTTTTTATCGAAAAAAATTTCAGCGAAAACCAAGTTAGAAAGAAAGAAAAACCTTTTTAAAAGTGTTATTTTGCTATTTTGTTTCGTTATTAAAAGTAAACGCTTGGTAGTCGGGAAATTTATTTCCTGCGATTCGCGGGAAATAAATTTCCCGACTACCAAGCATCGCACGAATGCACTCGTTTGGCAATCAAAATTTGTTACCTTTGCGCCTTAAAATTATCATCATTGACAAACAGATGAAAAAAATTTTTATAGTATTTCAATTAAGCATCGTCACTTTTGGGGCATTTGCGCAAAAAGCGATTGCAGACCGCATCACTGCGAATGTCGGGGATGAATACGTCTTGTTATCGGATGTGGAGGAGGCTTTTGCTTCCGCGAAAGACCAGAAAACGGAGTTGCCTGCTCAATATCGCTGCATGGTATTAGATAATATCATGATGCAAAAATTATTGACGAATCAGGCGCGATTGGATAGTCTTCCCCTCAAGGATGAGGATGTCGAAACCCAATTGACGGCGCGGATTGAGCAAATCTTGCGCTACATGAACGGTAATATCCAACAATTTATGGAATATTACGGGATGACTCCCGATGATATGAAAAATACGATGCGCGAAGATATGCGCGGGCAAATGTTGGCGGAACGGATGCGGGGGAAAGTTTTATCGGATATTTCGGTTACGCCGTCAGAGGTGAAGCGTTTTTTTGCAAAAATCCCGAAAGATAGTTTACCGTATTTCAATCAAGAAGTGGAAGTTGCCGAAATCGTTTTCAAACCCAAACCGAATGCTGCCGAAAAAGCCGCTACCTATAAACGGATGTTGGAAATTCGCCAACGAATCGTTTCAGGAACGGATAAATTTGAAGATTTGGCAAAAAAATATTCGGCGGATCCTGGTTCTGGACGCGAAGGCGGCGATTTAGGCTTTGCCAAACGCGGTTCGTATGTGCCTGAGTTTGAAGCGGCGGCGTATAAATTGGACGAAAAGGAAATCTCTGCGGTTACGGAAACCGAATTTGGGTATCATATTATTCAAATGTTGGAACGGCGCGGGAATAATATCCATGTTCGACACATTTTATTGAAACCTGAAATTACGTATGATGATATGAAATTGGCGCGTAACAAATTGGATTCCATCCGATTACGCGTGATGAGTGATTCAATGCGTTTTTCAGAAGCCGTGAAACAATTTGGCGATAAAGGGACTCAAAGTTACCACAATGACGGTCGTTTGACGAATCATTCGACGGGAACGACGACGTTTGAAACGCGGGAATTAGACCCTGCGATTTATTTTGCGATTGACACGATGAAACACATTGGCGGTTTGACCGAACCAATTGAGTTTACGACGGTGCAAGGCGAAAAAGCGTTTCGAGTCGTAAAATTATTGTCGCGCACCTCTCCGCACAAGGCAAATTTGGAACAAGATTACAATAAAATCCAATTGGCAACCATCGAACAGAAAAAAAATGAACATTTGTTGAAATGGATTTCCCAAAAAATCAATTCAACGTATGTGACTTTTGATAAAACGTATAATAATTGTCCAAATATGTCGAAATGGCAGGCGAAAAAGGCACGCCCTTAATGCTTGGTTCATAAGTTATGAAAACGTAAATACTTGATAATCAATATTTTAAAAGTCGTTGAGGTTGCAAACCTCAACGACTTTTTTTACAATGTTTCACATCGAACAACGATTTTTTTTTACAATGCCATGTTCCACATGGTACATGGTATTGTAAAAAAAAAATCTTTTTTTCCTTTTTGATGTAACGTTTTTCGTTTTTTGCCCCCTTGTAAGTAGAAGGCTTATTCAATCATTTTTAAAATAAAACGTTATGTTGAAAGTATCTCTTAGCTCCTTGATGAGCATTTTGTGGTTGGTCAATCCGATGATGGCACAAACCTCCAAATCGTCTGCCGCCACTCCGCCGCGCATGGGCGTTCTTTTTGATGCAGCAAGTCTTGCCAAGATTCCAGTTCGGAAAGTGGAACGGGAAAAAGGCGCAAATCCTAATCCCAAAAGCAAATCTTTGAAAGGTTTTGCGCCACCTGTATTGAATCAAGGAGATTTATCGACGTGTGTAGCCAGTGCTTTCGCGGTCGCACTCACAATCCAAGAAGCAAAACAACGCAATTGGACGAATCCTGCCGATATTCAAAAATTATTATTTTCGCCTGCTTACCTGTATGCAGCTTCTAAAGCAGTCGAAGACACCGAATGTAAGCGTGGTTTGTTTATTAGTAAAATCATTGAAGGCATTAAAGAATATGGTTTAGTGCGCCATTCGGTGATTGGAGAAACCTGTTTGCAACAAATCGACCCGCAACTTGCCAAAAATGCCTTCCGAAAAGGGCTACCCGAATTGAGTCGATTTGAATTGAGTAAAGCAGAAATTCGCCGCGCTATTGCGGAAGGGAATCCAGTCGTTGTAGCGGTGGGTGGTGAAGTGTTGGGCAAGTCTTTTTTCGACCTCCGAACCGATTTATGGAAAGTGGAAGAACCTGCGAGTAGCTCAAGTTCTACAGGGCATGCTATGTTGATAGTGGGATATGACATTAATAAATATGGCGGTGCCTTTGAAATAATGAATAGTTATGGCAACGAATGGGGTGCTAATGGTTTTGCTTGGGTGAAATATGATGATTTATTTGAAAATAATAGCATTAAATTTGCCATTGAAGTTCCTCCTTTGACGGAATTGCCTGCCTTAGACACAGCACGTAACGCGCCCCCGATACCTGCACCTGCGGTGGTCAACAAGTTTGAAGGGCGACTTCATTTGATAGACAAAAAAGGAGTAACGATTGAAGTCATTGCGGCTGAACTCGCGCCTAAAGAAAAAGGAGCTGCTGTGCGTGTCAAAACCGCTAATAGTCATTTTTTTGCAAAGCAACCTGTGACAGAAGGCTATGATTATCAAATCGTTGTGAAAAATACAGAGCCTGGCTATGTCTATATTTTCAACTATGATTCGCGTAATGTGGTGGATATATTATTTCCACATGACACGGTTAGTGCGCGGATGGGTGTGAAAGATAAGATTGTCTTACCGAGTGATAATACGGTTATTACGTTTGATGGCAATAAAGGAAGGGATTACGCCTGCGTTTTATTCAGCAAAACGCCGCTGGATATGCCTAAAATTAAAACGCAACTTCAAAACTTGCCGTCTGGGAATTTTCTGGAACGCTTGGAACAGGTGTTTGGGGAACAATTGGCAAGTGCCAAAGCAGGACAAGTGCGTTATGGTATCGTCGAAAATGATTTGAAACTGGAAACATCAAGTGATAAAACCATTATGCCGCTGATTATTGAATTTGAACATCTGTAAATTAGGATTAATTTGTGGAAAAGAAAATTTCCAGAAGGGCAAAATTTTTTAAAAATGATTTTTTGTACAAAAAATCATTTTTAAAAAATTTTGCCTCCTCTACTGCGCTATCATCTCGTTTGTGAACTACCGCTATCCTAAAGGAATAGCGGCTTCAAGAGTCAACGCCTCTGCTAATGCAAACGGCTCTTCTTGATTTTTGTTTATCGTCCGAGTCCGTCCCTGACACAGACCTGCAGGTTAGACATCCGATTTGGTAGCTTCTGCACTCCAAAGGTAATTCTTTTTTTGAATCTACCTTAAAAGGTAGCGGTTTTTACCGAAATTTTTTTTTGATAAAACTCAACTTAGCACCAATGAATTCATTTGAGCATCAATTGATTGCCTTGTTACCGCCGCATCAAGACAATATGGATAAAGCAGGTTCCTTTTTTTTTCAACACTATCAACACGCCATCAAAGCCTACGCGCTGAAATGTAGGTTATCGGATGCAGATGCGTTGGAAATTTTGGGCGATATTTTTCTAAATTTGGTGGATGCCATTCGAGATAATCAGGTGAAAAGCGATTATGACCAACATATTTGGCAAAAAACGCGCAAAATGGTGCGCAAAAAACGGGAGGATTACCTCGACGAACGCAGTAAAGTAGCTTATCAGGCAGAAGTAACCGTGGAAATGTCGTACAGTTTGCATGATACGATTCATTATCATCAAACGCTCGAATCCCAAGATGCCAAAGTGCAAGCTGCTTTACAATCGCTCTCCTTGCCCGAACAACAATTATGGTTGTTGCAAGCCCAAAAAGAGATAACTCAAAAGGCTTTTGCAGCTGCTATAAAAGAAAAAGAAGGAACGATTCGGCAACGGTGGCGGCGATTGCGTTCCAAATTGGAAGACCACTTTAATCAGTTTTAAAATACTCATTTTTAATTAAATACGTATTTATAATTTTTTTATAATGGAAAAAAAAGAATTGTTTTATGGTTTTTCGGAAGTCGATTTAGACGGCTATGTGCGGCGCACCTTGTCGAAAGACACGCTTGCCGCAATGGAACGAGCGATTCAACAACATGAAGCGTTGAAAGCAGAATTGGTTCGCCGAATTCATTTGTATCGGATTCGCACGAATCCAAGTGGGTTGCTTTGGCTTGCTCAATTAAAAAGTCAACCACCTGCTATACCTAATGTTTCCAAAGCCAATTGGGTAAAAATAGGAGCATTCAGTACGATTTTGGCAATATTGACAGGCGCGTTTTGGCTCCAAACGGCTGCCAAGAAGCGGCTTTTTTTACAGACACAGCGATTACAAACGCGTATTGAAATGGTTCAAAAAGCTTTAGAAAGCCTTCCAGATAGAGACGTTTTTGGTAAAAATACACCTAATGGAATTATTAATCAAGCACTTGAATATTATAGAAACAAACAGTATGAACAAGCAGAACCATTTTTTACAAAAGCCTTGACCGTTTTGCAAGGTGAAGAAGAAGTCCCTGTCTATATCAGCATTTGCCGATTGCACACTGGTCATTACAAGGAAGCACGGCGCATCTTGGAGACCGTGCAAACCGATGAAAAATCGGATGTGCAAGCCGCCATTCGGTGGTATTCGAGTCTATCGCTCCTAACCGAAATCGAACCTGAAGCCTTAGAAAAAGCACAACAATATTTGCAATCAGTTGCCGATTTAAATGAGTATCAAATAGCGGCAACCGAACTGCTCAAAAGTTTAAAAAATTGATAATCCATTGATTATAAATATTTATTTTAATAATGAAAAAAATAATATTGGCTCTTTTATGCTGCTGCATAGCGGAACAGGCTATGACACAGCAACCAACCGAACTACTTTTGGATGAAGTTGCTTATGAAAAAATGCCTTCTATGGCAGATTTTAATTGGTTTGGAAGCAAATATGAGGAAACGCCTTTGGAATATAGTTTAAAACCATTTTGTCCTGAACCTAATTTTCAAAATGGGGTTCCTAATAGCGTTTTTCAAAGCCTTAGTTATGCAGCTATGACGATTATGTACGCTGCGCAAAATAATATTACAGATAAATTGGTTATTAACCAAATTAAATTTTCTGTTTTATATGGCTTTAATCAA
>JBDLWG010000028.1:0-6458 GCA_039804385.1 Bacteroidota bacterium | reverse complement strand
AAAGACCCAAATGGTCAGTTTATTTGGCTCAACGGCGTGTAAAGCGATGTATCAATGTTTGGATTGTTTAGAGCCCTTTGATTATTTTAAATGTTTAAAATAATATTTTTTCATACAAATTGTTGAAATAGTGCTTAGTAGTTAGGATAAATTTCTCGACGACTATACCTTTTTTACAATACAATTAAAAACGCAAAAGTTTTGATTTCTCAAAAAAAATCAAAACTTTTGCCTCCTTAATTCCTTTCTCTCCTTAATTATAGATTCAATCCATCAAACGAAACCGTTTATGAAAAAAAATAGTTCTATTATTATTTGTTGCATTATTTTATTTTGCCAAAATGCTTTTACACAAAATGCGGATATTAATTTGTTGTTCAGCATCAATCCAGATGGCGATGCATCAACTGATGGTTTTTTCAAAACCATGTCTTATGAACCTGCGGTTGGCGCGATTGCAGGCGGCATTCCCGCAGGATTGTACCTTTGGGGATTGCATAAAAAAGATAAAGCATTGCAAAACAAAGGATTACAAATCGGAACGGCATTTGTTTTGAATGTTGGAGCGACCTTACTTATCAAAAAAGCAGTGAATCGGACGCGACCTTATATTACGTATCCTAAGTTGAATGAAAAAGCCCTTGAATCGACGGCTTCCTTTCCATCGGGGCATACATCGGTTGCTTTCCAAACGGCAACTTCGTTGACATTGAATTATCCGCGCTGGGAAGTGGCAGTGCCTGCGTATTTGTGGGCGAGTACGGTTGCGTATTCGCGGATGCACTTGGGCGTTCATTATCCGACCGACGTTTTGTGTGGTGCGTTGTTGGGTGCAGGTTCTGCTTGGGTGACTTGGAAGGTCAATCAAAAATGGCGATTGCAATAAGAATCATTTTATCTCTTAAAATATTAGTATTCAAGATTTTATGCAACATACAGTTCAATTATCTGTTGGCAAACAAGGAAATAATTTATCCAAAGAACAACAGAAATTCAATGGTTTATTAGAAAAAATCAAGCAAATTAAACAAAATATTGTGGCAATGAGAACCATCAATGCCCAATTTCATACGCAAGCCGCCGCCCTTATCGCGCCTGCGCAACAACAAAGTTTGGAAGCCAATCAACAGTTAGTGTTAGAATTGGATAAAATTATTGCGTTTCATAAGTTGACCAAAAAACAATATCAGAAATTTTGTTCGATTATGAAAGCCGAATTGGAAGATTTAATCCAACGCAGTGCGCCCAAAGAAAAAGCGCAATTTAAAATTTTGTTTGAAAAATATGCAAATGTTGCTTTTGAAGTGTATGAGCAACAACAATTGTCTCAAATTGATGATGTAGCGGGCGATATGTTGGAATCCATGTTTGGTTTTGACATCAAAGGTTTTTCGGAATTTGCCAATGACCCCGAAAAAATGCAGGCATTTATCCAAGAAAAAATGCGCGAACAGCAAGAACAGCAACAAGCGGCTCAACAAGCGCGCAAAGAAAGAATCGCTGAAAAGCCAAAAACGGCGGCGCAACTCAAAAAAGAGGCTGCCGAAAAGGAAATGAGTAAGACGACCAAGCAAATTTACATGGATTTGGTCAAAAATTTTCATCCCGACCAAGAGCAAGATGAAAAGGAAATCTTGCGCAAAACGGCGATTATGCAAGAAGTGGTGGCGGCGTATCAAGAAGATAATTTCATCAAATTGTTGGAATTGCAGATGACCTTGCTCGAAAATCGGGAAAATTCGTTGAGCAAATTGGATGATAAACAATTGAAACATTTTACGAAAGTGTTGCAAGAGCAATATCGTGTGTTGCGTGAGGAATATGAAGCGGTGAGTCCCAATCCGTCGAATAATCCGTATTATGAGTTGTTTGCAGAGGAAGAATGGATTCGGAAAATAAAATTGGAACGCGCTCTGGCAAGCATCAAGCAGCAAACCGAGCAATATATGAATACCATCGAAGCCATACAAACCATTGACGGATTGAAAAAATTTGTCAAACAATTTCAATTGCCTGAAATGGGGATGGATTTTTTTGATTTTTAAACACATATCCATTGCATTGGTGGTTTTCGATACAATGGATGTACGGATTCAACGAATTTTCACGGATTGGTACGGATTTTTTTGAAAAAATCCGTACCAATCCGTGAAAATCCGTTGAATCCGTACATCCACCACCCGACGCAATGGATAGTCGTTTTTTACAACCGTTTCATAAAAGTCGCATCTGCGGGTTGCAATTGCCAAAAACCTTCGCGCACTTGATGCCGCACGATTAAACCTTCCATCCGCATCCGCGTACCAAAAACAATTCGTTTGAAAAGGCGATACCGTTTTTTATCTTTTTTGTCTTTGTAACTACTACATTTGACTTGCACATATCGTTGTTTATTGAGCAAAGCGTTGTTGGGCATAAAATTTTCACCCGAAATCTTCATATTTTCCACAAAAACACTAAAAAACGCATTGCCCTCTTTATCATATATGGGTGTTTTACTCACGACTCGACCCGTAATATTAACCAATTGTTTGTTCAACGTGTCCAATAATCGAATCGGCGTTCTCAATAATTCGCTCAAATCTTGGTCGGAATACAGGATTCTATCCGCAGGCGGGTTCGTCCGCAGGGAACGTAACAACTTTTCTTGCCAACGCATGCCTCCATTCGCGGTATCTAACTCCACTTGCCAAGCCGCATGCCCTTTTTTCAATCGCTCATTAATCACATATTTGCCAAAAAAACGCCCATTGATTTTCACAATCATCCATTCAGGCTTCCATTGCCCTTTGCTTGGAATGTCTTTTTCCTCAATCGCCCCTAAAACATTGTTCGCCCATTCCGCCAATGGATTGTATTCCGTCAATAATTTGGTTTCATGCCCGCGTTCACTCGCAATCATCAACTCAATGCTGCCTCTGTGACAATATAATTCGGTTTGATGCTTTTCCATGGCTATCATCAACCCTTCCATCGCTTCTTTTTCCAAACGCAATGTTTTAAGTTGCGCGTCGAGCGTATCGCGTGCTTCCGTTAAAAGCTCCACATGTTTGGTTTCCGCGTCAGCGTGTTGTAAAAATTGATGTTTGTAGGATTGCATAAAATCATGCAATTCTGCGGTATTGACCATTTTAGATTTGGAAATATATTTGGCAACATCCGCACTGGATTTAAAAGACGCATTTAAATCATTCGCATGATTTAATTCATTATTTAAAAACGCTATTTGTATCGGTATGTTTTTCAAATGATAATCAATCAAACCCAAACGGCGGTCCAGTGCCCGAAAGCTATCAATTAAAAATTGGACGGCACCGAGCGAATCCTGCAACATGTCTAATTTGCTTTGCGATTTGTTCACCGCATGGTTTATTTTTTTCAAATAACGGTCGGCGCGGACGCTATCGGGTTCGTATTGCTCCATCGGGTCATCGGGTCCATTGGAAATACCGCCCATTTCTGGCACGCCAACCCCCTTTTTTTCCAACCGAAAACCCATCAAATCGCCGATATGGAGCCGACTTTCTCGCGGGACACAGGAAGAAGCGGTTGGTTCAATATCAGTGGTGTTGATGCTAAACGAGCGCACGCCACCGCGTTGAAACTTGCCGAACAATCGCCAAGCTCTCGGACCGACATCCAACCAGACATCATTTTCCGTTTCTGAAAAAATGTCCGCACTGGTGCGAATCGTCACTTCCATTTGCTGAATGACTTCTTGTGGTTGGAAATCATTCAAATAGGTGCGCGAAGGCACTGTATCCAACCCCAAATGGGCATACAAAGGTCCAAAAAAGCTTAAAAACGTCCAAAAAAGGCTTATGCGTAATGTCATCTTGAATCAATTCGGTGTTTGTTGAGTAGTTTTTTTACAGATTTTTTTAACAGATAGCGGTATATTGTTGACGGATTGCTCTCCAACATTATATACACTTAAATTTTAATGCCAAAAGGCTTTTTAAATAAAATAAAATTAAGATACTTACGGAACGGTAGGTTAAAATAAGCCAACGGTTACATTCCATGAGCGTTCGTTTTTTTTGCTATGCGGTTGATACATTTAAAAGTCAAAATTAATACAGTTGCTACGATTTTTCAGTAATACAACAAAAAAAGATGAATATTTTTTTAAAAAATTCATCTTTAAAAGTGTTGTGTTTCACCGATTCCAAGGGTAAATATTGGATAAAAATAATCAATTATTTCAAATTGCACCTAAAATTATCAAAAATAGATGGCAAAATCGTAGTTTCGCCCCGAGATTAATTATCAATTCATTTCAAACAAAAAGAAAATGATTCAAATTTTGGTTAATGACGGCATCGAAGCCGATGGCAAATTGCTATTGGAAGGTGCCGGTTTTACGGTGGATACGAATAAAATTCCACAAGAAGATTTAATGCAGCGGTTGCCTGCGTATGATGCGATTATCGTTCGGAGTGCGACGCAAGTGCGCCGCGATTTGATAGATGCTTGCCCGAATCTTAAAATCATTGCACGCGGTGGAGTCGGGTTAGATAATATTGATGTCGCTTACGCGAAATCCAAAGGCATTCAAATCATTAATACGCCTGCGGCATCGTCTGCGTCGGTGGCGGAATTGGCGATGGCGCATACACTGAGTTTGGCGCGTTTCCTCCAAAACGGCAATCGGGATATGGCAACAGGCGATTTCAAAAAATTAAAATCGGCGTATGCTGCGGGGGTGCAATTGCGCGGCAAGACCTTTGGCATTGTTGGTTTTGGTCGGATTGGGCAGGAATTGGCGCGTTTGGCATTAGGAATGGGTATGAAAGTTGTTGCTTCCGACCCGATGATTGCTGAAATCAACTTATATTTGGATATTGCAGGCTTACCCGAAGCGATTGCAGTGCCGATTCAAACCACTTCTTTTGAAAATGTATTGAAACAAGCCGATTTTGTTTCCTTGCATGTGCCGAATTTAGGTAAACCGTTGGTCGGTGCGGCTGAATTGGCGATGATGAAAAAAGGAGCGTTTTTAATCAATTGCGCACGCGGCGGTGTGGTTGATGAAAGTGCTTTGTTGGAATCGTTGAATGCAGGACATTTGGGCGGCGCAGGCTTAGATACCTTTGTGGGTGAACCTAAACCGCGTACCGAATTGTTGAATCATCCAAAAATTTCGGTTTCGCCACACATCGGCGCAGCAACGACGCAGGCACAAGCGAATATCGGACAAGAATTGGCTGATAAAATCATTGCGCATTTCGCAACGAAGAAAGTGGTTGCTTAAAAGGCAAAGTTGCGTCAAGTTTCAAACTTGACGCAACTTAATTTGCTGATTTATGCTTATCAAGATTTCGACCCAATCGAAAATTTCCCTGTTTTTCGGTCAAAAACCAACGCAATTTTGGTATAACGCAAATTTTTCAAATACGGGCAACCTGCAAAAGCCTGTGTTTTGCAAAACGAGCGCAAACTTTCGGGCATTAATTTTCCTGTAATCAGCATGCCTTTTTGGGGCAATTGCACATCGAAATTGAGTTGACGCAATGCCAATTCTTCAGTATCTTTGGACGCTTTCACGCGATTGGGTTCTACGAAAGTGCCAATGTAAATCATTGGTAATAAATGAGTTACCTCAATTAATGTATCTTTTTGAATGTTAAACGTTTGCAAATACAATTCAGTCGCACCGCCGTCAGAGAAACTTTTTTTATAAACAACCACTCCTCCCCCATCCTCTTTTTTAAATTTCGCCAATTGCACATGAATCGTACCGCCGCCTGTCCCTGTATCAAACCATTCTAAAAAACCATTTTTCGTATCCACTTTCACTGTAATTTTTTGGTCAACCGAACCTGTCGTTTCATAATGAAATCCTTTTCGCTTAATTGGGTTGTCTGTCCCAATCGGTAATTCATTATAACATTGTAAAATATCTAATTGGCTCATTCCTAATGAAATAAAAGCAAAAAACAACCAAATTGTATAAATTATTTTTCTCATCTGAATTATGTTGAATGGTGAAAATTGAAATTATCGGCATGAAGATAAGCGATTTTTGTTTTGGACTGAAAAGAAAATGCCTTGAAAAGCAAGACTTTTCAAGGCATTTTGCGGATTGCCTACATTTCGAGTAACAAAGTATCTCGATTGCCAAAAATTTTGACTTCATCTTTGAGTTTGTAAAGGCTTTCGTCAACCCACCAAGCATTTGCAACTTCCTTTTTAGGATGCAATTGCCTTATGATCATATGATTTATCATCAGTTTTAACACTCGTTCAAACTGGTCGAAATTAAATTGATGATGAATCGCATAAATTAAAGCATCCGACATCACTTTGCAAAGTAGCTTATTAAACAAATCTACATCATTTGGTTGAATATTCACTTCATCTGCTTCAATAATCCAATCTGTTGGAATGGAACCAAAACCCACAAATGTTTGACACCCATTCTTTTCAGCCATTTTACCCAATTTTTCATTGGAACG
>JBDLWG010000027.1:0-7911 GCA_039804385.1 Bacteroidota bacterium | reverse complement strand
CGAAACGATTGCGCGTTAGTCCGTCTAAACTATTGATGCCGATGGCATTTGCCGCGCTGATGGGTGGTACGTGTACGCTCATTGGCACTTCGACGAATATCGCAGGCAATGCGTATTTGGTCAAACAAGGTTTTCCGAGCATGACCATGTTTGAATTGTTGCCTTTGGGCTTGCCTTTGACCTTGATAGGTATCCTTTTCATGGCATTTGGCAATCGGTGGATTCCTGCGCGGGCGGCGATTGCAGCAGATACGGGTTTTACAGAACGGTATGAAATGCGCAAATATTTGAGCCGAGTGCGCGTTAAAGAGACTTCGCCGATGGTTGGGCGCAGTATTTTCGACTTAGATTTGGGTAAAATCGACATCCGCATCTTGAAAATTTTGCGCGATAACCGAGATATATTCCCAGATTCTAATTCGACGGTCAAGGCGGATGATGTCTTGGTCATCGAAGTCGAACAAGGCGATTTGAATCAATTGCGCCGCGAAAAAGGCGTAGAATTAGCGAGTGGCGCGGTGGGCGATGCCGATTTACAAGGCAATGCGGTTCGATTGGTCGAATTATCCATTCCATCCAGTTCGGATTTGGTGCATCGCAGTTTGATAGAATCCGATTTTCGGAAAAAATATCATATTGGTGTTTTAGCGATTCATCGGCAGGACGAAAGTATTACTGAAGATTTGGCGCAAACGCCTTTGAAAGCAGGAGATGTCTTGTTAGGTCAAGGTCGGGTGGAAGATGTTGCGTTACTACAAAATAGCAATGATTTGATTTTGCTCCAAGAAATTAAGAATGAACAATCTTTTAATATGCGTAATGGATTGATTACCTTAGTTTTATTCTTTTCTGCTATCTTATTGGGTTCGGTCGAAATCGGTGGAAAACCGATTTTGCCCTTAGGCATTTCGTTTTTGGGAGCAGCCTTATTGTGCATTGCGACAGGCTGCATCTCGCCCGAAAATGCGTATGGCTCCATTGACAGGCGTTTATTAATCTTGATTGCGGGGATGACCGCGTTTGGGATTGCAATGGGCAATACGGGGGCAGACAAATTTTTGGCAAAATTAGTGGTCGATTATTTATCGCCGTTTGGGGTGATGACGGTTTTAGCGGGTTTCATGGTTTTGACGGTCCTTTTGACGCAACCCATGTCAAATGCCGCCGCCGCAATGGTGGTCTTGCCGATTGCCATGCAAACGGCTAAAGCATTGAGTGTCAATGAAAGAACGTTTGCGATTGCGGTGATTGTGTCTGCATCCGTTTCGATGATAACGCCTTTTGAACCTTGCTGTATCATCGTCTGCGGCGCGGGACAATATAAAGTGCGAGATTTTATGAGGATTGGGGGCGTATTGACCTTTATATTTTTAGGTGTGATGCTCTTTTTAATACCCATGATTTGGGAATTATAATACTGGCATTGATTATATACCTTTCCTAAATGAGTTGAAACTAAATTCGAGCACAACTTGCGTCAAGTTTCAAACTTGACGCAAGTTTGAAACTTGACGCAAGTTTCAAACTTGAAGTTTCAAACTTGACGCAAGTTTCAAACTTGCGTCAAGTTTCTTTTACCAACTGATTTAAGATAAGTATACCATTTTTTTATATTCAAAAACAGCACAACCTATAGAGACCTTATGGGATCAATGGAATCGTACCGCGACTACCCAAACAGCGATTGAAAAGATTTCAAAAACATACCATAGCACAATGCAGCCATTCAAAGATTTGAATTTAGCTAAAAATCAAATATCCTTTCGCACAAACTTGAATTTTAAAAATATTATTTTTATAAATTTGGAAATGGAGCATCGATAAACAAAAAACCTATCATTCTATTTAAATTTAAAACCATGCGAAATACCAACAGGTGTATAACAAATTCGCAAACGGCATAGGAGTCGGGAAATTTATTTCCCACGATGCGCAGGAAATAAATTTCCCGACTCCTAAATTTTTTTATAATATTTCGCGGGAAATAAAAGTCTCCAATTCGACTTTTCTAATAATTTTTTCAATTGTACGTTTTGGTATTTTATAACTTATTAAAAAATCAATTATGGACAATTTAACGTTAAAATCAGCAGTTGTAGTCGCTGCATTGGCTGCTTTACCTGCGACTGTGGAGGCGCAAGTGACAGAAATCAAAGCAGTAACGCCCGCAGCACAGGTAGGAAAGTCGGCAACGGCTGTTTCCAAAGCTGCCAAATCCCAATTGCAAAACAAAGCAAACCTTGACAAAGGAACCTATGTCAGAGATGGCTGGTTTAAAGTCAACAAACCTGCGGACAAACTAACGCCCGTAGAAAAAATCAATGTGAGACAAGCCGCATCCAAAGTGAAAGGTTAATTTGTTTTGGAAAACAACGAAGTAGGAACGTGGAATAAATAATGGATCCCTTTATTTATTTCGCGTTCCATAGGGATACCATTTTGAATTGTTATTACAAAAAATGGACATTCATTCGGATTTTAATGATATTACATTAAAAACAAAATTAATATGAAACCCAATATTCCCATATTGAACACAGGTGCTATCCAATTTGTCGTCAAAATTACGAAATATTGTAATTTAAGATGTAAATATTGTTACGAATTTCCACATCTCGGAGACCCGACTAAGATGAACTTGGCTCAAATCGAACTTTTATTTCGCCAAATTATTACCCAATATCAGCATCGAAATAAAAAAATCTTTTTCACTTGGCATGGTGGCGAACCGTTTATAGTGGGTGTTGCGTATTACCGCCAAATTTTTGCCTTGCAAAAACAACTTTTTGAGGCGGCAAATATGGTATTTAGCAATCGGATTCAAACCAATTTGACGATTTTAGACCCTACATGGATTGCCTTTTTGAAAGAAGAACCTTTTGATGGAGTGAGTATTTCGTTGGATTTGTTCGGCGGGGAGCGCGTCAATATCGCAGGAAAACCCGTTGAAGATAAAGTGTTGGATAATATGCAACGGCTGTTGGATAATGGGATTCCGTTTGGTGCCATCACTGTTTTATCGCGCAAAACCGTTGAACACGCGCTTGCTATATATCAATTTTTTGAAGATATTAAATTGTCAGGGTTTCGATTTTTGCCAGTTCACCACAATAGTTTTGATACTGCTGAAAATACCAATGGATTATCGTGTGGTGAAATTTTAGATACGTATCAAAAATTATTTGATAATTGGTTAGTTGCTGAAAACAGCATTTCCATTGACCCGATTGACGAATATTTGGAAGCTGCCATTCAATATTTAAATCCCAATCCTATTTTGGGCGGGTACGACAAAGCACATGGAGATGCCTTGTTTGTCATCAATACCGATGGCGGCGTGTATAGCAATGATTACGATTATGAACGCTTAGAATGTTATGGTAATATATTTGTCGATGATTTTCAAACCCTTTTCGCTTCTGCGGCGTATCAACGAGCGATTGAAGCATCGCAAGCAAAGATACAAAGCGTTTGTCATCAATGCGAATATTTTGGCTATTGTCCTGGTTATCGCATTGGGGAAGGCGACCCCGAAGAAGTCTCTTGGAATGAAAACGGGGAATTAGAATGCAGTGTGATTCGCCCTTTGCTGACGCATATGATTAGCGTTTTGAAAAACAATCATTTAGAAAGGGAAATTTTCCCAGAATCTTTTAATTCCGAAAGTTCGACAAATATTATAATGAATGAAGTTGCTTAAACCCAATATAATCCATTTTTTTATAAAAATCACCAAATTTTGCAATCTTCGTTGCAAATATTGTTACGAATTTCCCTATCTTGGTGATAAACGCAAAATAGAATTAGCATCTGCCCGTAAAATGTTTGTTACGTTGGCAGCGCATTATCGGGGAACAGGGCAAATATTGCATTTTATCTGGCATGGAGGCGAACCTTTTGTCTTACCGCCATCCTATTATCGGGCATTATTCGCGCTGCAAACAGAGATTTTACAAGAGGAAGGCATCCTTTTTGAAAATTCGGTGCAAACCAATTTAACGATTTTGAGTGCGGATTGGCTTGACGCATTAAAAGAAAATATCTTTGATTCGATAGGCGTTTCGATTGATATGGTAGGAGACGACCGCGTCAATAGGGCAGGCAAAACGGTCGATGATAAAGTGTTGGCAAATATGCAAACGTTGATTGATAACCAAATTGTGTTTGGTACGATTACAGTGCTTTCTGCACAAACGCAGCCCAAAATGATGGATATTTATCGCTTTTTTTGCGAGATTCGGACGAATTGTTCCCTAATTCCAATTCAAAAAAATGGGTTGGCTACACAAGATAATTTATTGACATTAAATCCATTACAAATCGTAGAAACCTATATTTCCCTTTTTGAAGCATGGTTGACTGCATCCGATGCGGTATTGATTGACCCAATTGACCATTACACAAATTGCGCGATTGCTTACTTGAATCCAGCGTACCAACCGCAGTTTTATGACAAATCAGTGTCTGATAGTTTGTTCATTATCAATACAGATGGGAAAATTTATGGTGATATTTATGCCAATAATTTTGAATATGATTCCTATTTTGGGAATATTTTTGAAGCCTCTTTTGATAGCATTTTAGCATCTCAAACGTATCAATCCGTAGTAGCGGTCTCGCGAGCGCGGATGAAAGCGATTTGTGCGGCATGCCCTTATTTCGGATATTGCCCAGGCGACCCAGTTGGAAAAGGCTCTTTGGACGATTTGAGTTTGGATGCGACAGGCAATCTTGCTTGTCAAGTGGTGCGTCCTTTTTTGGATTATGCTGTGAATCGGTTGAAAAAAGATAATTTAGTGCAATTTTGTGGGGATTCATAACGATTAAACCCGAAATGAGTCTATTTTTGCTTTTCAATGGAAGATGGATTTGTGGAAAAAAAGTGCGGCAAGTTGCAACTTGCCGCACTTTGTGCTTTTCAATTCAACTATAATGGAATCAATTATTTCATTTCATCCTCCTCATCATCGCAATGATACAAATGCAGGGCGGGCGCAGAAGCCGCTTGAACGGGCGCACCTGCTTTTTTCGCCGCAATCATCTTTTGAACCAACCGATTGCGTTCTTGCGCAACGGTCGTGTGCATCGCAGCATCCCGTTCTCGGTCGAAATAGCGGATGCCATCCACCCAAGTCATTTCCGCTTTCGCATAAACGGACATTGGATAATCCGACCACAACACTAAATCGGCATCTTTTCCAACTTTTATACTGCCAACCCTATTTTCAACATGCAATAATTTGGCAGGATTCAGGGTCACAAATTTCCAAGCCTCTTCTTCCGATACTTTTCCATATTTGATTGCCTTGCCTGCTTCCTGATTTAAGCGGCGCGCCATCTCTGCATCATCCGAATTGAACGCCGTCAACACACCAACTTGATGTAGCAATGCACCATTATAGGGTATCGCATCCCAAACTTCGTACTTGTAGCCCCACCAATCCGAAAAACCTGCCGCGCCCGCACCATGCGCTTTCATCTTATCCGCCACTTTGTAACCTTCTAAAATATGTGTAAATGTATTCACTTTAAAACTATGTTTATCAGCCACTTTCATCAACATATTAATTTCACTTTGCACGTATGAATGACAGGTAATGAATCGTTTGCGTTCCAAAATTTCTAAAATCGCTTCGGTTTCTAAATCACGACGAGCTGGTTTTCCTGCTTTTTTCAACGCTGCATATTCTTTAGCTCGTGTAAACGCATCCTCAAAAACTTGTTCAACACCCATTCGCGTTTGCGGGAAACGCGTGCTGACATTATCGCCCGAATTGCCCTGTTTGACATTTTCGCCTAAGGCAAATTTAATAAAACCGTCCGCGCCTTCAAATTTCAATTGTTCGGGATTCATGCCCCAGCGCAATTTCAACAATTGCGTTTGTCCGCCAATCGGGTTCGCCGAACCGTGCAAAATATGAGAACTCGTCACGCCGCCCGCCAATTGACGATAAATATTAATATCTTCCGAATTAATCACGTCCGCAATCCGCACTTCGGAAGAAGCCGCTTGTGAACCTTCATTCACGCCGCCCGTCACTCCGATATGCGAATGTTCATCAATCACGCCTGCGGTAAGGTGTTTGTCCGTCGCGTCAATCGTAATCATGCCAACGGTTTTGATATTGCGCCCAATTTGCACAATGCGCCCGTTTTGAACCATCACATCTGTATTTTTTAAAATACCATCCGTTTCATTCGTCCAAACCGTTGCATTTCTAAACAAAATATTTTCTTGTTTCGGCATTTCCTTGAAACCAAACGAACCAAATGGATACGTGATTTCACTCAAAACCGTTGGTGCAGCTTCCTCGCCTTTCGCAGGAAACACGCTTGTAAATGCACCTTCCCAAGCCACCCAATCGCCATTAGTCAATTGTCCGCGTCCCACCATTTCGTCATTCGCCATCGTTCCCGACAAGCGAATTTGTTCATTTTTAGATTTTCCAAGCGCGAAAGTCAACGCAATCCAATTGCCTTTTAAACTATAATTTACTTTCGATTGGACGGTATCCGTTGATAATGAGATAGTTGCATCGCCTTTTTCCGTTACATTTAAATTATAATCTGTTTTACCAACTTTTAATTTCCACTTTTTGCCCGCCAAACTATTTTCGGATTCGCCCACATCATGTCGCTTACCACCAATCCAACTTTGGATAATTTTTACATTTTTATTAAAAATATTGTTATTCGTAATAATAAAACTGGCTAATTTCCCCTTTTCCAAACTGCCTAAATCTTGTTCCATCCCCGCGATTTGCGCAGGAAACAAGGTCAATGCTTTCAATGCATCAGCTTCACTCAACCCGTAAGCCACTGCTTTTTGCAATTGTTTTAAAAAATCCTTTTTATCTTTCAAACCAAATGTTGTAAAAGCAAAAGGAATGCCCGCTTGCGCCAAACGAGCAGGATTAGAAGGCGCGATTTCCCAATGTTTCAAATCCGCCAAACTGACCGAACGGGCATCCAATGGGTCTTCCACATCAAACGCTTCAGGGAAATTCAACGGGATAATGAAAGACGGAACTATTTTTTTCAAATCTTCAAGTCGTTGATACTCATCCCCTTTGCCTTTGATAATGTACTTTTTACCAAATTCAGCCGCGATTTTTGCCGCCCGCATGGATTCCAATTTATCACCTGCATCAAAAATTTGGGGCAGGTTTTGCAAACCATTCCATGCTTCCAACGATAGATTTTTCTCTTTTCGGAACGCGCCCGCTTGATACCATTCATTATCCAAATACGTTTGGCGCAACAACGCAATACTGCCCATGAGCGAAGACGGATACGATTGCGTCGAAGTCCCTTTTCGGAAGGACAAGTAATGTGCAACTTGATTTTTCAAAATCAAATGATGTTCGCGGTCATCTGCCAACGTGACAAACGTGCCAGAACCGCGTGAAATCCCATCGCCACGATGTGCAATCACCGCCCCAAAACCAGCTGCCCGCCAAGATTCAGCTTCTTTGGGCTGCGCAACGAAGTTTTCATGGGCGCGAAATTCGGTTTTCAACGCCTCATTCCAAGCAAAAGCACCCCGTTTATTACTCAACATCTGGGGCAATTGACGGGCAGGTGCGCCTTCGGCTTTGGGTTCGGGCATCCCATAATTGGTGTAAACATCAATAAACGCAGGGTAAATCGTCTTCCCTTTGAGGTCGAAAACGACGGCATCTTTCGGGATTTTGAGGTTGGAACCCATGTTTTCGACGCGCCCATTGCGAATGATGAGGGTGGCATCCTCCACAGACGTATTATAATTTTTAAAAATAGTTGCGCCCGTGAGCGCGAAAACTTCGTCGCGTTCATCATGAACGCCATTGATAGGAAATGTCGTTTGAGCTGTTAAACCTGTTAGTGAAAGGGTTAAAACGGCGAATGTTAAAATTTTTTTCATGCGTAAAA
>JBDLWG010000026.1:0-8727 GCA_039804385.1 Bacteroidota bacterium | reverse complement strand
ATTTTGGTTCAAAAATACTCTTTCCATTCAGTAATGCGCCATAAATAGGCAAAGTAGGATATAATTTTTTCAAATCTGAAAAATGAATTTCTTGCGTATGGACGCGCAAAAGCGCACCCATCGTCGATTGCACCACTTTCGGATTCCAAACATCTACACATGTATCTGAACAAAAAACACAGGGCATTCCAAACCAATCAGCGATACGCAATATCGCGCCCATATTGCCAGGGTCTTGAATACCATCCAAATATAAAGTAAATTTTTCTTTAATAATATTTTCTGAAACCGTAGCAATGCGTTGATGCGCCACAACCAAAACTTGATTTGGCTCTGTCAAACCCGAAATTTGTTTCAACTCACTGTCTGTAACAAGGTGGACAATAGACTGATATTTTTTCAAAAAAGGTTGCGCCGCTTCTGCCCAATTGGAAAGGGCAAAAATGGAATCAATCTGCACTGCGGGTGCATTTTGCAACATTTCACGGACGATTTTATCACCTTCCGCGATGAATAAACCGCGTTCATCGCGTATTTTTTTGCGGCGCAATGCCTGCACCGCATGGATTTTGGATTTAGATAACATATTTTTTACAGAAAAAGGATAATGAACTTAGGACTTTACGTAAGTCCTCTTAAAGTCTTCGTAAAGTCCTCTTAAAGTCTTTTACGCATAGCTTCTGCAATGCCTTTTGCATCTGCATCACTTGATTTATCTAACTCTTCTATAATATGCTGATAATCAGTAGGATTGCGATTTTGGCTTAATTTCTCTTTGCCTTGCAATTTTTCAATCGCAATTTCAAAACCAACAATTCCTTTCAATTCGCGGCGCACCATATCGGCAGGCATGTTTTCGACTAACATAGGTTTGGCACGTCCCGCCTCAAAATGATGCGTTAAATCCGAAACCGCCGCCAATAAAGCATCGCCTTCTAAGATTTTTAATTTGCCATAAGCGTGTACTGCCACATAATTCCAAGTAGAAACATTGGGTTTCGCGTACCAACTGGATGAAATATACGCATGTGCGCCTGTGAAAATCGCTAAAACATCCGTTTCACCTGTTTTTTGCCAATTTAAATGTTGATCATTGGCACGCCCAATATGTCCGCGCAACACATATTGACCATTTTCCAATTCATATAACATCAAAGGAATATGGGTAGCAATGATATTTTCAACACCTTGTGTGACCAAAATGCCAAAAGAATGCTCCCGAATGAACTGCAAAATGGATGCAGTATCTTTATTTTCAAATAATTTTGGAACGTACATATGAAAAATTGAATTTATTATATTTTTTGAAAAAAGAAGGACTCATAAGCCCATAAAATTTCTTGAAAATTGACATGTTGAACCGTCATAAAGTCTGTTCCATTATCCACATCTGCAAAATAACGCTCTACTTGAACGCCTCGAATCGGGTCTGAAATCACCTCTCCGCCTCTATCTCGTGCATAGGTGGAAAATAAACGAACTGTTTTATGCTGACCATTTGTTTTATGTAAAGTAATGATTGCAAATGGTTTAGTTGCTAAGACAGAATCTTTTTGTGGATAATCACTCTCAAAACCTTCGGCAATTTGACTTTGAAAACCTTTTAAAAATAATTCTGGCAAACCTGTCGTCACAGGTCTTGGAATCTTGGGAGTCATTGGATAAAATGGTTCAATCAAAGCATTTTTGCCATCATTCACCGTCATTTTAAATGATTTGCTTTGTTGTAATGGATATTCAATACTAATTGTTTTAATATTTTCCATTTTTTCGGCAAAAACCGTTCTGTCGCGCCAATCTAAGGCAGTTGTAAAAAAATAAGGACGCAACGTGCCTACAAACGAACTCATGCCCATCGCATACGGCTCATTTGAATTTTCCATAATCATATAGGTTGCCGTTCCATCTTGGTCGCCGCCGCCAACGTAATAACACTTGATTTTTTTACCTAATTTGTTATACAATTCCACTTTGACGCTGTTGGAAGCAAGGTCTTCCACCACTGGTGGAACGGATGCACGCGGCAATCGATATTGCAATTGCACATTATGAATCGCTTTTAACAAATTTTTGACGGCATCTGGGCGCGGAATTGATTTTTTATTTTGTTGATGAAGATTTTGACTGCTTACAAGCCAACCATTTCCATCACGCTCCAACGTAATGGTTTGTCCATTTTTGCGTTCCGCTAAGAAAATTTTAGCAATGGAAGCTGTATCTGTCACCGCAAAAACCCAATCGCCGCCTGTCAAACTGGTATCTGATTTAATATATTTCCAATACCAATAGGTGCTGCCTCCTAATAATAATAGACAAATTAATAAAATAGTATTTTTATTCATCATTTATAAAATATTGATTTAAATATTTTTATGGTAAATACAAAACGAGTTTCTTTACAGAAACTCGTTTATAGGATTTTTAATGAATTGTAATTTCAAACTTTTTTAAATCAATGCAAATTTTTTTATCCATAAAAAAATCTAACCCAAGTACGCCATCTATATCCGTAAGAATATTGTTGGCTAAAAAATCATAAGAACAAATATTAAAATTATTTTTAACTAAACCTAATGCTTTCAATTCTTTGGCTTGAAATACATCTGCCCGAATAATCCCTTTGGCTGTTTCAAGCTCAATTTCATACAAAACATTTGATTTTCTATAACCTGCAATTAGTAGTGCGGTCAAATCTATCACGGTATCAGATGCACCTGTGTCTAATGCCAGACGCACATCATAACCATTGATTTTTGCAATTACAATAATCAAATTTGTATCGTCCGAAATGGTAAATGGATATTTTTTCATAGCCAAAACCGACGATTTTTAGGCAATTGCCCTGTGAAGATCGTTGTAGCAGAGTCAAATTGTTCACGCCAATTGATTTGGCGATATGCAATTTCTCGCTTATCCTTACTATGAAAAATTACAATTCCTTTTAATACTTTTGTAGCAACAATTTCTGGGTTGCCGATTAATACCCATTCATTAGGGTATTTTTCTTTCATTTGTTCAAAAGATAAAACATTCATTTTCTTAGATTTTTAATAATGTTAAAAAAAATGGATACAATCTCTTTCTAAGGACGGTCTAAATAATCATAGGCTGCTTTCAACCGTTTTACGACTTCCGCTTTGCCCAAAACCGTCATCATATCAAAAACAGCAGGTCCTTGCATCGTCCCTGCTAACGCAATGCGCAAAACAGGCAACACTTCACCCACTTTTAAACCATTTTGTTGAATCCATGCTTTCACATCGTGTTCTGCCGAAAGTGCGTCCTGCAAATCTAAGGTTTGAATCAATTGACTCAAATCTTCATAAATCGGACGACGTTCCCGTTTCCACTTTTTCAAAACCATGACCGCATCATACGATTTCACTGGTTCAAAACAGTAATATCCAATATTTAAAAAATCATTCAAAAATATCGCTCGCTCCTTCATTAAACCAACTACTTGTGTCAAATATTGCAATGAAACCGTATAACCTTTTGCTGCTGTTAATGGCAATAATTGGTTTGCTAAAATATCATTGCTATTTTTCATAATGTATTGTTGATTGAACCACTTTGCTTTATCGTAAATAAAACGCGCTCCTGATTTATTGACTTTTTCTAATGAAAACAAATCGACTAATTCCTCTATCGCAAAAATTTCTTTTTCCGTACCATCATTCCAACCCAATAATGCCAAAAAATTCAACAAGGCTTTCGGGTCAAAACCGACTTCTTTGAAGCCATCCACTCCTTCCCATGCCAACGGAAATACAGGAAATCCGAATTTCAAACCATCGCGTTTACTCAATTTGCCTTTTCCATCGGGTTTCAAAATCAACGGTAAATGGGCAAATTGGGGCATTTGCTTTTCCCAACCAAACGCTTTATACAACAAAACGTGGTGCGCCGCACTCGGCAACCATTCTTCGCCCCGAATCACATGCGTAATTTTCATCAAATAATCATCCACAATATTTGCCAAATGATAAGTCGGCATCCCATCCGCTTTCATCAAAACTTTATCATCCAACTCATTCGACGCAACAAGTACTTCACCGCGAATCAAATCATTTATTTTTATAGTTTGATTTTCCTTGATTTTCAATCGAATCACATACGGTTTGCCCGCCGCAAGGCGTTCTGCCACTTCTTTTTTAGGAAGACTTAAACTATTTTCCATATTCAGACGCGTGTGCATGCCATAAGCTACATGATTTTGTGGGTCGGTTTTGCGCATGTTTTCCAATTGCTCAGGCGTGTCGAATGCATAATAAGCCTTGCCTTTTTCCACTAATTCAAGCGCGTATTGGTGATAAAGTGCCTTGCGCTCCGATTGCCGATAGGGGCCATACGCACCGTCCCCAAAACCAACCCCTTCCGTTGGCGCAATGCCACACCATTTCAACGCCTCCACAATATATTGTTCCGCACCCTCGACATAACGCCCTTGGTCGGTGTCTTCGATGCGGAGGATGAATGTTCCACCGTGTTTTTTAGCCAACAAATAGTTGAATAAAGCGGTTCTAATGCCGCCGATATGCAACGCGCCTGTCGGACTGGGCGCGAATCGAACTCTGATACTCATAATAAATTGTTTTTTTTTCCGCTAATTGGAGTGCGAAAGTAAGGTTTTTTGAATTATTTTTGGAAAAACTAAATAATTATCCTCGAAAAACGTTCTTTTCATTGAATTTTTAAAAACTTTAAGAAAAAAATAACGCGTTTTTGAGAAAATATTAACACCAAAGCAGCTAAAACGGATTATATTTGTCCTTTAAGTTGTGAAAAGCAATAACGTGTTATTATATTTTTTAACATTTTGCAAATAATTAAAACTAACATCAATGAAAAGATTTGTATTCGCCGCAGCAACTTTTTGTTTCGCGCTCAACGTAGCAACGGCTCAAGTCATGGAGATTCCTGTGGTTCAACAAACGGCTCCTGTGAATGGTCCTGCGATGACGTTTGAAAAAACAGAAATGGATTACGGCACGATTGCGCAAGGCAGTGACCCTTTGCGCAAGTTCAAATTCAAAAATACGGGTACACAACCGTTGAAAATCAAATCGGCACAAGGGAGTTGCGGTTGTACCGTACCTAAATTCAAAGATGACGATATTCAACCTGGCGAAACAGGCGAAATTGAAGTTCGGTATGACACGAATCGCATCGGCGGTTTCACTAAATCGGTGACGATTACGACGAATGAAGCAACGCCAACCCGCGTTTTGATGATTAAAGGAACTGTGAATGAGAAAAAACAAGAAGATGGCGTACCTGCTACAGCACCAAGCTTCCTAAGCGGGCATTAATAGATAGAATATTTTAAATATTGATTTGATAACTTTTTGACTAAAATGGAAATGCCTGCGTCTCTGATGTGGGCATTTTTTTAAAATAAAAAGTGCGTCAAGTAGAAACTTGACGCACTTTTTATCTTAGAAAAAAAAGATGCCCTCGCGCTAGGCGGAGGGCTTCTAACCCAAACAAATAAACACAAAAACTAATTTTTTCTATCTGTTACAAGATAGAATTTTCTTTTATATGATAGATAAAATCATTTGCTCTTAATTATGGTACAAAGGTATAACGCTTTTTTCATATCTCCTAACTTTTTTTCAACAAAATTAAAAAAAATATATATTTTTTTCACATTTTGTGACAATCATATAAATTCAAAAAAAATATGAAATATATTGATTATCAATCAGTTAGGATTGTTTTTTTTGAAATTAGTTTACGTCATTAATAATTGTTGTGACATAAAATAGTTTTTGTTGTGTGGTTTATTTGAAGGGTTGTAGCAAGTAGAATGGCGCAATAAAGTTTTATGTCTAATTACAGCCGTGTTATTCGCTCAATCTCATTTATTTCAAAAATGATGCCAACTTTTTAAAATTGCATTATTTTTAAATTTGTTTTTGTAAACGCGTTGTATAACGTTATTTTCTGTATTATACCCGAAATTTTGAAAAAGGTTTCAATAATTACGAAAAAAAACGTTTTTTTTAAAATTTTATTTTGCATTCATAATGAAATTGAATCAAATTACTCCTACGCGCTAATTATGATGCAAAGTTAAACTTATTTTAGAAAATTGCAAACAAAATTTGCATAGAATGTAAATAAAAATCGTTTAGTTTAAAGGATTCTTTCATTCCAATCTTGGATTTGTTTGGTCGCACTTGAAAAATTAACGCCTACACCAATAATTTCTTTATGGCGCAATCGATATTTCTGGGCATAATTGCGAGCAATCATTTGGTCAAAAGCCGCTTCAACTGACTTATTGAATTTAAATTCAAGGATATAAATATACTGTTTTGTTTCTATAACTGAATCCATACGCCCTTTTGACGTATTGACTTCACTTTGCACATACGTCCCCATATAATGTAGCAATAAGTGCATCAAACTATGGTAATAACTTTCCGATTCGGCATCAAATAAATGACTTGGAATATTGGCAAACAACGTATCAACGGCATCCATGACGAATTGCAAATCACGTTTTTCAAAAGCCTCCGACATCCGATACACCAAAGGCGAAATTTCAGAAGGTGCTTCATGCGAATACGCACTTATCAAATAATCAAAAAATGAATTTTTAACTTCCTCATTGGGATAGCCTAAATGATACATATTCGATTTGTAATCATAAGATTTAATAGTCATATAGCCTGCTTGATACAACAAAGGCAATGGCTTCAAATGCAACATATCGAAACTATCAAAACTCGCTTCTCGCGCTACCACATCATCCAAATCGTAAAATGCCATTTTTTTTGCCAATAAACTTAGAAATGTAGGCGTACCTGTGTGCGCCCAATAGTTGCCAAATCGACTATTATGGAAAAAATTTAAAATGGAAAATGGATTATAAACAAAATTTTTACCATCCCATGAATAACCATTGTAATATTTTTTAATTTCTGCCAACAATGTATCAATACTCATATCGTGTAGGGCGGCAATTGGAGGTAAATAACCGCTAAAATAATGAATCAATTCTGCCTGCGTGTAACCAGCTAATGCAGCATATTGCTCATTTCGACTAATATCATCCAAATGATTTAACTCTGAAAAAACAGATAGTTTTGAAAATTTAGACACACCTGTTAAAAAAATAAGGTGTAAATCTTGTTGGTTATCCTTCAAAACGGAGTAAAAACTGCCTAAAATTTTGCGCAATTCAGTCATTTTACGCGGCTCGTCTAAATAATCTAACAAGGGTTTATCATATTCATCTATCAAAACCACTACTTTTTTGCCACTTGTTTGATGCAATTTGCGCAATAATTCTTTAAATTGGGCTACATACCCTTTGCTTTTGAGGGTTATTTGATACTTTTCGGCGGATTCTGACAATATTAAATAAAGATGTTCTTTGAGTCCCGACTCTTCATAAGAAGCGGAAGCCAGAGACAAATGTAAAACAGGACGTGTATCCGACCAATCCCATTCTTTTTCTATCCATAAGTCCTTGAAATACTGTTTATTACCCATAAAGATTTCCCGAATCGTCGATAGCAACAGCGATTTCCCAAAACGGCGCGGGCGAGCGAAAAAATAACAAGAACCTGTGGTCAGCAACTGATGAATCAATTGCGTTTTGTCAACATAAATATAATTTCTGGTTGTAAAATCAGGAAATTCTTGAATGCCGACTGGAAATGATTTTTTTTTCATCGTATCGGTTTTAATTTCGATTGCCTTTGAAACACCAAATGAGGTCAATTGGTTTATTTTTTTGAATCAAGAATGCAGGAATTTTAGGAATTAAGGGTGGATTCGCTTGATTTTTTTTATAAAAAATCAAGCGAATCCACCCTTAATTTCTAAAATTCCTGCATTCCTGATTCAAAAATGTAGCTGATTACTTGCGCTTAATGGGTTTATCATCCTCAATATCGAAAATTTCAGAAGATGTTTCGATTTTTTCTTTGGGCTTGGCGGATGAATTACCATCTCCACTCCACCACCAACTCGTTGACGGTTTCCCTGTTTCAGGTTTCACTTCTGTTTTAGGCGGAGGATTGGATGAATTGCCTGTTGAAGGATGAGTCGAATTATTATCATCTGGAATATTATAAATATTCGGTTGCGATTCGGTGCGTTTGACGCTTTGACGCTCCATTCGGTCCATCATACTGCCCGATTCGCGCCAAAAATCACTTATCATTGGTTTTAAACCCGAAAATAAATGTTGGGCTTGCGCGGGTAAGGTGCGCAAATAAGGCAAACTATGCGATTGCGCCGCCGTCTGAGGACTGATAAAACCAGTGCTTTCCCCAAACCAAACCATGACACTATACGTAGTCATAAAACCGAGCGATAGAAAAACGCCCCCTATGATTTGATTTAAAATGTTAATATGTACCAGTTGTAAGACCCCTGTAAGCGCGTCTGCTACAATCCGAATCAGATACATCCCCAAAAAAAAGGTAACGATAAATCCAACGACTAAAATCAATGGATTTTTAACATGAAAGCCAGTTTCAATAAAACGGGTCATCGCAGGCGAGAATTTGATGGCTAACATCAAGCCCACAGCATAGGACAAAAACGAAAAGACCGTTTTGATAATCCCATCCGAAAACCCTAAATAGAAACCGTATAGTGCAACTAACAATAATACTACATCTATTGACATGGTAATTGACGGTTCTTTGTGAATAGAAATTTTGTCATCTTTGACGTTTTATAGGTTGGTTTTGAAAATGTTGA
>JBDLWG010000025.1:0-12435 GCA_039804385.1 Bacteroidota bacterium | reverse complement strand
CGTCCCCGCCATATTCTCATGGCAAAAACACGCGCTGTATCAAATAAAGGGAATATTAAAATACCTACTGCAATCGCAGGTGCGGATTTAATAGAATAGACATTATTAGGATATAATCGATTGATTTCCATAAACTTAATCACCAAAATCGAACAAATTAAGCCTAATAATAAAGCTCCTGTATCACCCATAAAAATTTTAGCAGGCGTAAAATTATATTTCAAAAAAGCAGTCGTAGCTCCTGCAACCGCAAATGCTAAAATCGCAAAAGAGCTTTTATCCATCAAAAAAAACCAACTCCCTAAAACAACGGCTATAATCAAACTAATACTACCTGATAAACCATTAATCCCATCAATCAAATTGAAAGCATTTATAATAACAATTATCGTAAATATCGTCAATGGTACCGCTATAGTATAAGGAATCTCTTGAACACCACAAAAACCATACAAACTATTAATAACGACCTTCCCTCCCAAGACTAAAATACCTGCTGCCATCAATTCCCCTATCAGTTTAGTGCGGGCAGACATCGGTAATAAATCATCTTTAACTCCTATTAAAGCAATTACAATAAACGATGCTAACATGTATTGTAATTCAGCTAATACATTGAAAGGTGTCCAAAAAATGACGGAAAAAACAATCCCTGCAAAAATAGCAATCCCACCTAAAGATGGAATAATCTCGGTATGAATTTTTCTCTTGCCATCAGGCATATCATACAGATGCTTTTCTTTTGCTAAGTGTATGATAGAAGGTATCAACATATAACAAGGTAGAAACGCTGTAATAAATGCCAAAATTAAATCATACATTTTGCTATATCAAGTTTGAAAAAGCAGGTTCAACGTGATTGTTTTTTAAAACATATTTTTCACCACTTTCGGGGCAAAAAGCCATTCCACAAGTATTAAATTGCAAACGATGTCCATACTTACTCACCCAGCCGATTTGTTTTGCAGGATTTCCAACAACCAAAGCATAAGGCAATACGCGTTTTGTTATCACAGCACCCGCGCCTATCATGGCGTACTCCCCTATTTCATTCCCACAAACAATCGTCGCATTTGCACCGATACTGGCTCCTTTTCTAACAAGCGTTGTTTTATATTCCTTTTTTCTAATGATAAAACTACGCGGATTGATGACATTTGTAAAAACCATAGATGGTCCTAAAAATACATCATCTTCACAAATTACTCCTGTATAAATCGAAACATTATTTTGAATCTTAACATTTCGTCCTAATATTACTTGGGGTGATACGACTACATTCTGCCCAATATTACCATTTTCCCCAATTTCACAACCAGACATGATATGACTAAAATGCCAAATTTTAGTCCCATCCCCTATCTTACAACCTGCGTCTATCACCGCCGTTTCATGTGCAAAATAATTGGTTTGGGTTTTCAATCGAAAAAAGAGGTTACATGAGTAGCGATATAATTCAAAATATCAGTATTCATTTCGGTATGAATGGGCAACGAAATAACTGTATTACATAGTTTCTCAGTCACACGCAACGTTCTACCATCCCAATAATTGGCAAAAGCCTTCTGACGATATAATGGAAGTGGATAATATATCATGGCTGGAATGCCCTGATTTTTAAGGTGTTGTTGCAACGCAGCACGTTGTTTTTGTCCACCCCGAACTTGTAACGTATATTGATGAAAAACATGCGTCGAATTTTGAGTGCGAATCGGCGTTTGCAAATCATCTATCGATTCAAATGCAGCATCGTAAAAATCGGCTGCCGCTTGTCTTGCCTGATTGAATTGATTCAAATGGGGCAATTTAACATTCAAAATCGCTGCTTGAAGGCTATCTAAACGAGAATTAACACCCGTTTCTTCGTGAAAGTATTGTTGGGATTGCCCATGATTCGCAATACTGCGGGCGCGCGCTGCCAATACATCATTATTCGTCATCAATGCACCGCCATCTCCATAACAACCTAAATTCTTAGAAGGAAAAAAAGAAGTGCATCCAAAATCACCAATCGTTCCTGCTTTTTGCGATTTTCCATGCGCAAAGGTATAATCCGCGCCTATCGCTTGAGCATTATCTTCAATAACAAACAAATTGTATTTTTGAGCTATCGCTAAAATCGCTTCCATATCGGCTGTTTGCCCAAATAAATGAACAGGCACAATCGCTTTTGTCCGATTTGTAATCGCTTTTTCAAGCGTTTCGGCAGTGATATTGAACGTTTTTGGATCCACATCGACCATGACAGGTACTAATTTCAATAGCGCAATCACTTCTGCGGTCGCAACATAGGTAAACGCAGGCACAATCACCTCATCTCCCATTTTTAAATCCAACGCCATCATCGCAATTTGTAGTGCGTCCGTCCCGTTTGCACAAGGAATGACGTGTTTTACACCTAAAAATTGTTCTAATTGATGTTGAAATCGCTTTACTTCGGGCCCATTGATGTAGGCAGTAGATACCATACAATCTAAAACAGCCTTGTCTAAGTCCGTTTTGAGTTTTAAATATTGACTTTTTAAGTCAACCATTTGAAGCGGTAATGTGAAATTCGGTAGAATCGGAGTGGTCTTTTTCAATAAAGCAATTTTAAAAGAAGGCTTCGCCGTTCATGTGTCGCAAACAACATGTTAGTTAAAACGGCAAAAAGGAGACATAATTAAAAATAACATACTAAAAAGGCTTCGCCGTTCATGTGTCGCAGACAACATGTAAAACGAAAAATATTTTTTTAAACGAATGATTTTCAATATTTTATAAACTATGAAGCTGTTTGTACAGCTATTTTCTTTAAAAACTGAGTGTCGATATTCATCTGCAACCCATAGCCAGAATTATCAATCTCTATTAAAACCCGTTCTTTACCTTGTACTTTAACCAATCTGCCGCGCATGCCCATCAAATTCCCTGCAACTACTTCCACTTCATCTCCTGCAATATAGGCAGCCGCTTTTTCTTGCACCACTAATTCAATATCGTCTTCTAAAAGCAATCTTCTTATCCAATCAATTTGTTGTTCAGGAATGCTCAACAAATTTTTGCCAAACTTTAAAAAAGTACTCACATATTCCGTTTCGAGTACTTTGACATATTCTGATGCAACAATTTTAACAAAAATAAAAGATGGAATCAAAGGCATTTCCGTCTCACGCCGTTTTTTGCTCCACACTCGAACCACTTGTTTCAAAGGCAAATAAGTGTGGATTTGCTTTATTTCCAACATTTTCAAAACCATTTTTTCGCTTTTGAATTTCAATCGGACCGCAAACCAGCGCGGAATCGTCGCATTTAACTGATTATTATAAGTTATTACAGGCTTTGAATCCACTTTTGCCATGATGATGCTTGCTTTTAAGGCTTTTATTTCGTTTTGTTTGCACTTGTCTCCTTTTCCCAAATCAAAAACGGTTCGGCAGCATATAAATTCCAATCTGCACTCGCCGCTTCTATATGTGTTAAGGTAATATGTCTAATTTTTCTATCAATTAACGCTTCTGCTTTATCAATGAGTTTCAATAGAAAAAATTTATCAATATCTCCTATAAAAATCAAATCAATAATTCTACTATCTAATCCTTTTGCAAAATCGCCCGCCAAATACACTTTCTCAACTTTGCCTAATCCATCGACTACTTTTTCAATGATTTGGTCGATGCCAACATGTTTCAATAAAATGCTATGTATTTCTTGAAACAAAGGATGTTTTACGTTTGCTCGAAACATTTTCTTATTGCCTTCCACGAAAGAAGACAACATCCCAGCTTTTTCTAAACGATTGATTTCCAAGCGAATGGCATTAGAAGACTCTCCAAATTCGCTTTCCAATCCGCGTAAATACGACTTTGTATTCACATTTAAAAAAAACTTTAACAACAATTTTACTCTCGTTTTCGACGATATTAAGGTCTCAAGCATTATCACTAAATTGAGTAGCAAAGGTACTCGTTCTTTACCAACATTCCAAATAAAAGTTTACTCTTTTTTTAATTTTTATTTTAAATAAATTTGTAATTTAAATTCATTTACCTACTTATAAATAGTATTTTATGAATACGTGACATGAAAGCGAGTATTATTTTTACTCGTTTTCAATATTTTTTTAAACATCATAATTGAGAGACGGTGCTAACCATCTTTCGGCTTCTTCGATGCCCATATTTTTGCGCCGCGCATAGTCTTCTACTTGGTCTTTTGCAATTTGACCCAAACCAAAATATTTAGATTTTGGATGTGAAAAATAAAAACCGCTAACTGCAGCCGCAGGATACATCGCAAAACTTTCGGTTAGAAAAATGCCTGCATTTTTTTCTGCATCCAATAATTCAAACAAGGTCTTTTTCTCCGTATGCTCTGGACAAGCTGGATAACCGGGTGCAGGACGAATGCCTTGATACTCTTCTTCTATAAGGGATTGATTATCAAGCGATTCACTTGGTTGATAAGCCCAAAATTCTTTGCGCACACGCTCGTGCATGCGTTCCGCAAAGGCTTCTGCAAAGCGGTCTGCTAAGGCTTTCATCATAATCGCGTTATAATCATCGCCCGCATCTTCATACATTTTGACCCATTTTTCAATGCCAATCCCCGCAGTGGTTGCAAACGCACCAATGTAATCCTTCTTTTTCAAGGTTTTCGGCATAATATAATCGGAAAGACAATAATTGTATTGACCTGGTGCTTTTTGATTTTGCTGGCGCAAATTGTGCAACATCGTCATGGGTTTACTATGTCGAGTCGTTTTATAGACTTCAATATCATCTTCTACAGAATTGCAAGGGAAAAAACCAATCACTGCCCGCGCAGATAAGCGTTTTTCATCAATAATCAATTTTAATAATTCTTGCGCATCTTCAAACAATTTTTTCGCCTCTACACCCACAATCGAATCTTCAAAAATGGATGGATACTTACCAAATAATTGCCATGATTGAAAAAAAGGAGTCCAATCAATATAACGACTTAATTCCGCAAGGTCATAATTTTCAAAGGTTTTTAAACCTAAAAATTTGGGTTTCAACACTTTATGATTTGCCCAATCTAAAACGGTTTTATTCGCACGCGCTTGTTTAAGGCTCAAATATTTTTTGGAAGACTTCCGATTGCCGCGTAAAACACGAACTTGTTCATATTCAGCTTTGAGTTTCGCCGCAAAATCGGATTTTACTTTTGGATCCTGATTCAATAACGCACTCGCCACCGCAACCGACCGAGACGCATCCAACACATGAACCGTAATTCCTTTATTAAATTGCGGTTCAATTTTCACTGCCGTATGCGTTTTAGAAGTCGTCGCGCCGCCTATCATCAATGGAATTTGGATATTTTGACGCTCCATTTCCTTCGCTACATACACCATTTCATCCAAACTCGGCGTAATCAAACCACTTAAACCAATAATATCGACATTTTGCTCTCGGGCGACTTTTAAAATGCGCTCTGTTGGAACCATTACACCCAAATCAATAATATCGTAATTATTACAACCTAACACAACACCTACAATATTTTTACCAATATCATGAACATCCCCTTTGACAGTTGCCATCAAAATCTTACCTTTTGAAGTAAGTTTACCGCCGCCTCTCAACTTTTCAGCCTCTATAAAAGGTGTCAAATAAGCCACTGCTTTTTTCATAACGCGCGCAGACTTAACAACTTGTGGTAAAAACATCTTGCCTGAACCAAATAAATCACCCACCACATTCATTCCATTCATCAACGGTCCTTCAATAATCGTCAATGGTTGAGGATATTTTTGCCGCGCTAATTCCACATCTTCATCTATATAATCGGTGATACCGCGCACCAAAGCATAAGTCAAGCGTTCCTCCAAACTCAATTCCCGCCAAACCAAATCTTTTTGCACCGATTTACCACCCCCTTTCACTCTTTCTGCATAATTCGTCAAGGCTTCTGTCGCACCCAAATGTTTATTAAACAAAACATCTTCCACTAAACCCAACAATTCTTTTGGAATATCATCATATACTTCAATCATTCCCGCATTCACAATCCCCATATCCATCCCCGCTTTCGTCGCATGATACAAAAAAGCAGAGTGCATTGCCTCCCGAACAGGATTATTCCCCCGAAAAGCAAACGAAATATTGCTCACCCCACCCGAAATCTTAGCACCCGGACAGCGTTTTTTAATTTCACGAGTCGCCTCAATGAAATAAATCGCATAGTCATTGTGTTCTTCAATCCCTGTTGCTACGGCAAATATATTCGGGTCAAAAATAATATCAGAAGGTCTGAAATGCACTTTTTGAACCAAAAGATTATACGCTCGCTCACAAATTTCCACTTTTCGCTGCATCGTATCGGCTTGACCTTGTTCGTCAAACGCCATCACCACCGCCGCCGCACCATATCGCCGAATCAATTTCGCCTGTTGAATGAACTTCTCCTCCCCTTCTTTCATCGAAATCGAATTGACAATACATTTGCCTTGCACACATTTCAAACCTGCTTCAATCACTTCAAATTTCGACGAATCTATCATAATCGGCAATTTCGCAATATCAGGTTCGCTCATCACCAAATGCAGGAATGTCACCATCGCTTTTTCAGAATCCAACAAACCTTCATCCATATTGATGTCAATCACCTGCGCACCGCCTTCCACCTGTTGTTGCGCTACGCGCAAGGCTTCTCCAAAATCACCAGACTTAATATATCGTGCAAATTGACGGCTGCCCGTCACATTCGTTCTTTCTCCAATATTCACAAAATTGCTTTCTGGGCGAATTATCAAGGGTTCAAGCCCACTTAACATGGTATATTCGGAAGGTTCCGCCACTTTTCGGGGCGTTATGCCTTCCACCGCTTCCGCGATCGCCCGAATATGCTCAGGCGTTGTACCACAACAGCCACCCACAATATTGACTAAACCACTTTTTGCAAACTCCTCTATATACGCCTTCATCGCTTCTGGCGACTGGTCATATTCGCCAAATTCATTCGGCAAACCTGCATTTGGGTACGCACTAACCAAACAATCGGCTAACCGATGTAAGGTTTCGATATGCGGACGCATTTCCAAAGCACCCAAAGCACAATTTAATCCAACACTAAATAATTCTATATGATTGACTGAAATCCAAAACGCTTCGACCGTTTGACCCGAAAGGGTTCGCCCACTCGCATCTGTAATCGTCCCAGAAACCATAATGGGCAATCGGGCAATATCAAGATGTTCTTCAAAATATTTATCAATGGCAAATAAAGCCGCTTTTGCATTCAACGTATCAAAAATCGTCTCTACCAACAATAAATGCACACCTCCATCCACCAAACCTGTTACTTGTTCGTAATACGTATCGACCAACTGGTCAAAGGTTACAGCGCGATAACCAGGATTATTCACATCAGGAGAAAGGGAAGCTGTTCTATTGGTGGGTCCTAACGCACCTGCTACAAAACGCGGTTTAGCAGGATTTTGATGGGTAAATTCGTCTGCAACTTCACGAGCAACTTTGGCGGAGTAAAAATTTATATCATAAACAGCATCTTGTAATTCATAATCCGCTTGCGCAATCCGCGTACCACTAAATGTATTGGTTTCGATAATATCCGCCCCCGCTTCAAGATAAGCACGATGCACTGATGCCACAACGTGTGGTTGTGTAATAGATAAAATATCATTATTTCCTTGAATATCTCTGGGAAAATTGGCAAAACGCTCTCCTCTAAATTCTTTTTCAGAGAGTTTGTATTGTTGAATCATACTGCCCATAGCCCCGTCGATAACGAGAATGCGCTGTTTGGCAATCGAGTGAATATCCTGCATATTGATTTCGCAAGCAATTAGGTGGTCGGACAAATTTTTGGGTACAACAACTTTGAGTTAATTTTTATATTAACTTTTAAGTTGGGACGCAAAGGTAATATGATTTTAATAAATGGCTTTATTATTTTTGTTAAAATAGATAACTTTTTTACGGTATTTTTAAAATGAAAATCAATTATAAGTTAAAACAATATCTTTAGTTTTGATTAAAAGCACCTTTATCTATCAAAACCTAACTTTGATATAAATTTATCGTGCATTTAAACACATTCCACTTAATATTGTCTGTAAATGACAGACCTAACGGAATGGTACGGTTTTAGATTTAAAACAAACGGATTTTGATTGTTTTAAATAATTGATTTATAACGATTTAAAAATAATATATAAAATTATTTTTTATATTAAAAATAATGTATTCGTTATCACTAAAATCATTCCATTTTGTTAAAATATTATAAAAGTATTTAAAATGTTAAAAAAAATATTTTTTTCTTCTTGTATAAGTATTGCATTGGTCAACAATGGATTCGGACAAGAAACTTGGGGTTTAGAACGGTGTATCACACAGGCGCAAGCGAATAATCGTTCTATCAAACAGGCGCAATTGGGCATTGCCAATGCCAAAATTAATTTGCAACAAGATGAATGGAGTCGCTATCCGTCTCTGTCGGCAAATACCAATTTGGGGTTCAATTTTGGGCGCAGTATCAACCCTTCAACGTATCAGTTTGAGACCGCCGGCTCTACGTATAATGGTTGGTCGCTTTCATCGAATGCGATTTTATACGCAGGTGGCAGGATTCAACAGCAAATTCGGCAGTCAAGCGTTGATGTACAGGTGGCAAATGCAGATGCAGAAGCGGTGGCGAATGCAACAGCCCTTTCGGTTGCGCAAGCGTATTTGCAAATTTTGTTATTTGATGAGCAGTTGGAAAATGCGAAAAAAAGATTGCAACAAGCTCAAAATCAATTGGTTAATACAGAACGGCAAGTTAAAGCAGGAGCTTTGGCGGCAAATGCCCGTTTTGATATTGAAGCAACGATTGCTGTTAATGAGCAAACGATTGTGGGTGCGCAAAATAATTTAGAAATTGGTTATTTAAATTTAAAACAATTACTTGAATTGAGTCCTGATTATGAATTGAAAATCGAAAAACCATCCTTGGATGTGGATAAAGAGGGCAATCCAGACCTTTTTGTTTTAAAAACGGTTTATAACCAAGCCCTTACGACACAACCGAATCTGCGTGCCAATGATTTACGCATCAAAAGTGCCGAAATGGGCGTTCGGATTGCAAAAGCAGGTTATTTGCCGACTTTGAGCATTGGCGGCTCCCTTAATTCCAATTATTCCAGTACGATTCTAGATTTTACTCAAGGAACCTTTGTGACAACAGATGTTACACAGCCTGTGCGCATCAATGGCTTGCCTGCGACGATTACAAGTTCACAAGTGCGTGCGACCGATAATCCAAAAGTAAATTATTTCAAACAAATTGGGGATAATTTTGGAGAAGGCATAACGTTGAATTTAAGTATTCCCATTTTTGACCAAAATCGAACAAAATTTAATGTAGAACGGTCCAAATTGAACATTCAAAGTCGTCAATTGGAGCAAGATAAGGCGCAACAGCAGTTGAAAAGCGATGTTCAAGTAGCGATTGCCAATGCAAAAGCAGCTAAAAAATCGTATCAAGCAACAACCAAAACGCATGAAGCGCGCAAAACAGCGTATGAAAATACCGAAAAACGGTTTCAAATTGGTGGTGTGAGCAGTTTTGAATATGCGCAAGCGAAAATTAATTTAGATACGGCAGAAAGAGATAAGATTTTAGCAAAATATGAATCTATTTTTAAAATGAAAATTGTTGAGTTTTACGAAGGCAAAAAATTAAATTTAAAATAATGGCAACAGTATCGAAAAAAAAATCAAACAAAAAATTATATTGGATTTTGGGTGGTGTAATGGCAGTTTTGCTGCTTGTAGCCGCTATCAAAGGGCGTAACAAACCCAAAGGCGAGAAAATTTACGCTGAAAAAGCGCAAAAACGCACGATTGTCCAATTGGTTTCTGCGAGTGGGCGGATTTTTCCTGAAAAAGAAATTAAAATTAGTTCGGATGTATCAGGACAAATCGTCGAATTGACCGTCAAAGAGGGCGATTCGGTCAAAACGGGTCAATTGTTGGCGCGGGTGAATCCTGAGACGTATCAAAATCAGATTGAACGCGGAGAGGCTTCTGTCAATGCGTCTCGGGCGCAACAAGCGAATGCGAATGCGCAAATTGAAAATATTCGTGCCCGCCAAGGAACGACCCAAGCGCAACGCGAACAAGTTGAAGCTCAATTAGTTAACACGCGGAATGCGTTTAAACGCAATGAAAAATTGCACAAGGAAGGGGTGGTTTCCGATGCTGATTTTGAACAAACGCAATCACAATTGCGGCAGCAAGAAGCTAATTTAAAACAAATTGATGCAACTTTAACAGCATCCTTATCCGAGATAAAATCATCCGAGGAAAGCGCAAAAGCGGCGGAGTACAATGTTAAAGGTTCAGAAGCCTCTTTAAAGGAAATGAAAACGGCTTTGAACAAAACGTCGATTTATGCTCCTGCGAATGGAATTGTTTCTAAACTAAATGTTGAAAAAGGCGAGCGTGTCGTCGGTACAGCGCAAATGTCTGGTACGGAAATGATGCGTTTGGCAAACATGAATTCGATGGAAGTGCAAGTTAATATTAGTGAAAATGATATTTTGAGGGTTGCGACAGGGAACGAAGTGGAAATTGATGTTGCCGCCTATCAAGGTCGAAAATTTAAAGGGCGTGTCACAGAAATTGCCAATACTGCTGCGAATGCAACCACCGCAAGTGGTCAATTGAATTTGACAACCGACCAAGTAACCAATTTTGTAGTAAAAATTCGCATTGATGCCACATCTTATTCGGATTTAATGCACAATGGCAAATCACCTTTTCGTCCAGGGATGTCTGCGGATGTGAATATTCGCACGAATACCGTTGATAGTACGCTCAGTATTCCCATACAAGCCGTCACAACCCGCGATACCAAAAAGGAAGATTCAAGTAAAAAACCAGAAAAAGAAGGGGTTGTTGAAAAAGCAAGCAACATTCCTGTTCAAACCGTCGTCTTTGTGTGCAGTGCGGATACGGTGAAGCAAGTGGAGGTGAAAACGGGGATTCAAGACAATGATTTTATTCAAATCACGTCAGGATTGAAGGAAGGCGAAGAAGTTGTTGCAGAACCTTACAACGCAATTGCCCGAAAATTAAAAACTGGTATGAAAGTTGAAAAAACAGATAAGAAGGCACTTTATAAAAATGATAAAAAACCGTTTGAATCGTAAAACGATTCAAACGATTGAAAGATATTCTTCATATTGTCAAAACTAGTGAGTAATTTTGAGTCCTTGCAAGCAACAACCTTGCAAGGTTTTTTTTGTCCATTACTGAAAAATTTTCCGAAAGAGCGTATCAACACCGCGTTCTATCTGCGAAAAAACGGCATCCGCCTTATAAATACGCTGCATATCTGCCATAATTTCCTCCCTATCTTTGCGATTTGGAAAATAGAGGTCTCGATAAGACAAAATCACATCTAAAGCTTCCGAATCAGCACATTTTTTAAATGTTTTTTTCACATTTTCGTACTGTTCTTTCGACAACGTTGGAATGATTTGGTCTTCCTCTTCAGGTGTAATATGACTGTCCGCATTGGCAGCGTACAACATTACAAAAGCATGAAATTCTTCATAAGACCAATTATTATCTAATTTTTTTTTCATTTTACTTGTTTTTGTTTGGAAATAAACCATTTATCTGAAATTTAATTTTCGAGTTAAATCACCATCTTTTAACAAGGTTGCTGCCGCATCATTCAACCGATAGCCGCGCCGAATCACCTGACTGCGCGAAGACAAGAGTCCATAAGCTCCATTTGAAAAATTCGTATAAGTTGGAATCTCTTGAGATGCTGTAATGCCCGTATTCGCTAACGCAACATTCAGAAAATCAAAGAGTTCGGGCCCACCTGCATTGATTTCAATATCAAAATTTTTAAAATATCGCGCCCCCGAAACCACAGGCAAGGCATCCGCAAGATAGTGAAACATATCAATACCAGCTCGTTCAGGATACATCGCTGTTGACGGACTGCCCGCATTGGAAGCCCGAACCAAGCGCGTTTTGTAATCCCAAGGCAATGTTTTTGCCACCCGATTGCCATTTGCTTCGATTTCATCATAATTCAAATGAACCCGTATATCATAAAACTTGGCTACTTTTTCATCAGAACGCAACCCAATCGTCAATTGAGATTGCGCTGTAACTGGCACAAACGGTGCGTCAAAATTGGGAAAACCGTCCAATATTTCATAATCTCCAATAAATTGCGCAGTTGCTTGCGTCAATATTTTTTCTGCTTGACGAACTTCCAAACGCACTTTCATATCCGCTTGCGGAGCTAAAATACTGTGTTTAATTTTATACAAATAGTTGGGTGCATTGACAAATATCCCATCTTTACGCGGATAACCTTCTTTATTGCCATCCACTTTTTGGAGTGTAAAAGATTCGCCTGTGGCTACTTTTATTAATTTCACTACGACATCTTTATAAA
>JBDLWG010000024.1:0-3636 GCA_039804385.1 Bacteroidota bacterium | reverse complement strand
ATCATTCATCATTACTTAATGGTTCTTGAATATGTCTAATTTTCAGAAAGCAAAAGCGGTTGTCCGCAACTATAACGAAGCCTTTGACAAGGCAACAGATGATGATTTGGTAGCAGTTCTGAAACAGCATACTACAACCGATTATCATTGGCGAGGAATGCACCCTTTTTACGAGCAGTATGGTGCAGCAGCTGTTGTAAACACTTTTTGGAAACCGCTTAGAGCCGCTTTTGCGCCGATTCAACGGCGTGAAGATTTCTTTTTTGCGGGCGAAAATGATTGTGATGGCGGCAAAACGCAGTGGGTCGTGAGCGCGGGACATTTATTGGGTTTGTTTGACCATAATTGGTTGGGAATCCCCTCAACGGGCAAGATGATTTTCCTTAGATACGCCGAATTTCACCGAATTACGGAGGAGGGCAAAATCGCGGAAACAGCGTTTTTCTGCGATATTTTGAGCGTTATGCAGCAAGTTGGGCATTATCCGTTGCCGCCGATGACGGGTGCCGCCTTCATTTATCCTGGTCCGAGAACGCACGATGGTTTGCTTTTTGACCAACACAAGCCCGAAGAAGCGGTTCAAACGATGGTCGTTTTGAATAAAATGATTGCCGATTTGACCGAATTGAACCAATCGGGATTGGATAATTGTCCGCCCGAATTACTCGCCCGAACGTGGCACGACGATATGATTTGGTACGGTCCAACGGGCATCGGGGCAAGTTACACGATTCGCCGTTATCAGCAGCAACATCAGTATCCGTTTCGAGAAAATCTTACGGATAAAGTGTTTAATGGTCACATTGCCCGTTTTGCGGAAGGCAATTATTGTGGTTTTTTCGGTTGGCCCAATTTGAATAATAAAAATAAAGGTGGTTTTATGGGACTTCCTGCAAGTGATATACACGCCCCTATGAAAGTCGTAGATATTTACCGCCGAGAAGGGGATAAATTAGCTGAAAATTGGGTTTATATCGATTTATTACACTACCTCTATGTACAGGGTTTAGATGTTTTGGGCAGAATGAAGGTGTTAAATAGAATATAAAATAGGGGAAATCCCCATCCGTATTTTCAACAAAAATAGTCAAAATTAAAACAATCCGCAATGTCGAAAGATAAAATACTTGTTATTGGAGCCAATGGACAAATTGGTTCAGTGCTAACCCGTGCGCTACGCAACGTGAATGGGCAAGAAAATGTGATTGCTACCGATATTCATCTGCCCCATGATGATAATAATTACCTGCCTTTTGAAATCCTTGATGCGACTGACGCGGTAAAATTGTCGTTCATTATTGAACGCTATCGCATTACACAAATTTATCATCTCGCGGCAATTCTTTCTGCCAAAGGAGAAACCCATCCTTTGAAAACATGGGATACCAATATGACTTGTTTGTTCAATGTGTTAGAAGCTGCACGGGCAAATAAGCTCAAAAAAGTGTTTTTTCCGTCCACAATTGCCGTTTTTGGGTCGAATACGCCGCGTGTCAATACGCCACAAGATGCGATTCGGACACCTGAAACGGTGTATGGCATGAGCAAAGTGGCAGGTGAAAACTGGTGCAGCTACTACCACAAACGTTATGATGTGGACGTGCGCAGTTTGCGTTATCCTGGGATTATTGGCTATCAAAGTATGCCTGGAGGCGGCACAACGGATTATGCGGTTGCTATTTTTCACAAAGCGGTCAAAGGCGAAGCGTATGAGTGCTTTTTAAATGAAGACACTCGTTTGCCGATGCTTTATATGGAAGATGCTATTAATGCCACACTCAAATTTATGAATGTGCCTAAGTCAAAAATCACGATACGCAGCAGTTATAATCTTTCTGGAATGAGTTTTACCCCTGCTGAAATTGCCGCAGAAATCAAAAAACATATCCCCGATTTTAAAATTACTTATAAACCCGATTTTAGAAGCGATATTGCTAAATCTTGGCCCGAAAGTATAAATGATTCTCAAGCGCGGAACGATTGGGGTTGGGAATCGCATTTCGATTTAGAAAAAATGGTCGTAGATATGATTGCCCATTTGAAAAAGAAATATACTGCTGAAAAAAATGTAGGACTGATTGGGGATTGAACAATCCTCGTAACACGAATTTTAGTTCGTGAATGTTCTATTATATCCCGCACACACGAACTGAAGTTCGTTTTACGTCCTATATCTCACGCGAACTGAAGTTCGTTTCACGTTTAAAATAAAATCATTAAGCTATGTACGGAACGGTCAAACAAGAACTGCTCACAACCTTAGCAGAAATTCAAGAAGCAGGACTTTATAAACAAGAACGGATTATTACAACGCCCCAAGCTGCTGAAATTGTGGCAAATGGTAAAACCGTTTTGAACTTTTGCGCCAATAATTATTTGGGCTTGTCGAGTCATGCACAAGTCATCAAAGCAGCAAAAAAAACCATTGATTCACATGGTTTTGGCATGTCGAGTGTGCGATTTATTTGCGGCACTCAGGACATTCATAAACAATTGGAGCGCGAAATTGCCGATTTTTTGGGCATGGAAGATGCCATTCTTTACGCCGCCGCGTTTGATGCCAATGGCGGTATTTTTGAACCTTTATTGAATGAAAAGGATGCTGTTATCAGCGATGAACTCAATCATGCTAGCATAATTGACGGCATAAGGCTTTGTAAAGCAAGCCGTTATAGATACAAGAACAATGATATGCAAGATCTTGAAAAACAATTACAAAATGCTCAAGATGCCCAAGCCAATCGCATCTTAATTGTCTCAGATGGTGTTTTTTCAATGGATGGCACCATTGCCCAAGTGGATAAAATAGGTGATTTGGCAGATAAATACGGCGCAATGGTGATGCTTGATGAATGTCATTCAACAGGTTTTATGGGCAAAACAGGACGCGGTACACATGAATTACACAATTGTATGGGACGAGTGGATATTATTACAGGCACATTTGGCAAAGCATTAGGCGGGGCATCGGGTGGTTTTACAGCAGCCCGTAAGGAAATTGTTGAGTTGTTGCGACAACGCTCCCGTCCTTATTTATTTTCCAATACATTAGCCCCGTCAATCGTAGGTGCGAGCCTAAAAGTGCTTGAAATACTGAGAGGGTCCACAAAATTGCGAGATAAATTGGAAAGTAATACCCAATATTTTAGAAGCGAAATGACCAAAGCTGGTTTTGATATTATAAAAAGTACGCACCCCATTACCCCTGTTATGCTCTACGATGCAAAATTAGCGCAGGAAATGGCAAAACGACTTTTAGACGAAGGAATTTATGTGATTGGATTCTTTTTTCCTGTTGTGGCGAAAGGCAAGGCGAGGATTCGGGTACAGGTTTCTGCCGCTCATTCAAAAGCGGATTTGAAAAAAGCCGTAGCTGCTTTTACAAAAATAGGTAAAGAATTGGCTGTCATTAAATAACACTTAGAGCTAATGAAAACTTTAATCAATGGATTGCCAATAAAGTATTGGTTGCCAATATTGCCGCTTTTTTGGAAGGTCGGCGATAATTATAAAATTTCTTAGTACATGACAAAAAAGAAATGAGTTGATGGATGTACGGATTTCACGGATTTTCACAAGATTTTTACGGATTTTACCATTCGTTCCAACTCCAAATCCGTGAAAATCCCGTGAAAA
>JBDLWG010000023.1:0-5154 GCA_039804385.1 Bacteroidota bacterium | reverse complement strand
CTGTGCAGAAAGAGACGGCATTGCCGATTTTTCCGTATGCGGCGATGAAACCTGATAGAAATGCGCAGTTGTGTTTTCGGAAAGGCAGTTTGTATGGAGTGATTGATTGGCGCGGCGAAATTATCTTACCGCCTGTGTATGAGGAAATTAGACAGTGTTATAATGATTTATATGAAGTTAAAATCAAGGAACATTGGGGCATTGTGGATAGAATGGGTAAAATCATCGTATCCCCTCAATATAAAGCGGTTGCGTTCACACAATTTAAAGATTTGTTTATCACGACTGACACGATTACTTATCCTGCGGACGCGCTCCATGCAGAAGAAAGACTTCGTTTTGGGTTGGTGAATGCTGAAAATAAGGTGTTATTGCCGCCTACTTTTGCCATTTTGCAGGTCGAATCGGGTTGTGAACGCTGTTTTCATACCTATTCTTTCCAAAAAGAAGCTATTTTAGGCGTGTATCATGCCGATAAAGGTTGGTTATTGGATACGGTGGCGCAATGTCGGGTAGAACCGCGTTTGCAGCAACAAGGCTTGCCAACCCAATATCAATTGTTATTTCAAATGGATTCAAGCCTTGCTAAACGATATGGTTTATTGGATGTAATGACGGGCAATTTGTTATTACCATTTGATTTTCAAAATATTACGTATTTTACTAAAAATAATTATTATCCAACATTGGCGCATCAATCACCTGAAAAGGCGTATCGAAAAGATATTTTTTTGCATTGCGTCAAGCAAGGCAAACATGGGATTTTTGACCCGCAACAACGCAAATGGTTGATTCCGTTGCAATATGATGAGATTACGCGCTTGGGCGATGGGCGTTATGTGACTTCTAAACGCGGTAAACGGCAAGTTAGAAACGAACAGGGTAAGAAAGTCTAAATCAATCAATAGAAACGGCAGCGAAAGAGCAATCTCGCCGCCGTTTCTATGCTAACAGATTTTATTTATTTTAAATTCAAAGTAGAAATAATTTTTGGATGGGCTATATCTCGAATATCCAATTGCGTTAATTGGGAGGCTCCAATAAGGATTAAATGTTTTTCTAAAACGATAACATCCACAGCATCAATGTTTTTTATATAATGAATTTGTGTTGGATTTTGTTTGTCAGCAACATTCAAAATGCGCAATCCTTCTCTATCACACACAAATAAATAATCGCCGTCAACGCCTAAACCGATTGGAAAATCCATCTTAAATTTTGAAACCAGTCGGGGAACGTTCACATCACTTACATTTAAGATGTGAAGTTCATTAATTGTGTCCCGAACCCGACAATCCCGACCAGAGCGAATTGTCGAATAAGCATATTGCCCTTCTGCAACCACAGGGTCACAGGATTGAAAATGGCTGTAATAGCTTTTCCGTACAATCGTCCCATCTGGCTGAATCGCGTAGAGATAAACGCCATCCGCCGAACCTAAAAAGAGGTTTTGTCCATAAGCAAATATGGTTTCGATGCCCCAACCAATCGGTTCATTGGATATAAATCGAGGATTATCAGGCGTTGATATATTGTAAATTTTTATATCATAATTGCTGACTGCATAAAAATAATTGCCTACGATGGCAAATCGAGCCAAAGAGCCGCCTTTGCCTGTGTTGCCCGCAACCGATACGCCCGCGTCTTTTGCGCAAGCCCACCAAAAAATAGATAGGCAACCTAATAAAATGAAATATAAGTATTTACGCATGTTTTTATTTTCAATTTAAAATTGTTTATAACACTTTGTTGTGTCTCGCAACCCTGTGTTCCAACCTACGACTTTACCTTTGGTCGAATCAATACATTGATAATAACGATAATTCAACTGGTAGCGAACAGCGGGTTTCCCATCCGATAACACAGGATACATGCTTTTGATGCGGCGCACCAACATCGGCTGATTCGGATTAGCGAGATTCATCACCACCAAATCAGTGAAATTATCGGCATACATAATATCGCCTTGCATCGCAACATCCGCACAACCCGCTAATTTGATAAAACGCAGTGGTTTGGGATTCGCAGGTACGCGATTGTCAAGAACATGAATGCCCGAATCTTTTTCGATGATGTAAATCGTTGAATCTTTGTAATAGATTTTTGCCGTATTTTTTAAGGCTCGCGGCGGCTCGACCGCCATTTGATGGATGCTGGCAGAATCGGCATAAACGGGGATTAACCATTCATCGACAAAATCCCAACGATTGTAGCAGTGCGCTTGAATCAACAAGAGCCAACACCCCAATAGTGCAAAAGGAAATGATTTCATAATATATTATTGTTAAAGGTTTGAATTGGGTATATAACGCACTTCGGAGTCGAGAAATTTATTTCCTGCGAATTACGGGAAATAAATTTCCCGACTCCGAAGTGCGTTATATACCACTTTTTAAAGGATACCCTTTGATTGAAATTCGTTTCTTACTTTTGACCCTAACCCCAAATAATAGTTATCTTGTGCGCGGATGCACTCCGTAAGCAAACAATGCTAATCGTAAGTTGACTAAACCAGTTCGATTTGTTTGAAGGGCATGAATAGTTGCTCTCCCCACAAAAGAAAGACCCTGCATTTGACTAAAATCTTCCGACCATTCAAAATGGCTCTCCCAAATATCCGTTCTGGGATTAAAAAGTGGAACACTTTGTTGAGAAATAGGGTCTATTGCAGTAATTCTATCACTTTTTCGCTTATTACACCCGCTACAAGCCAAAGCTATATTACCCAAATCATCACTCCCATTCCGTGCAACAGGCATAATATGCTCTGCCTCGAAACTATCGGGCGAATAATCCTGCAAAATCTGGCAGTATTCGCAAGAGCCTTGCGCACGACTCACAATAATTTCTCGCTCGGCACGAGAAAACTTATGTCGCTTAGACATTGAAGGTTGTTTTAAGTTCTTTCAAATGGATTCCCTGTCCGAATCGGATACTGTTTGACCAATTCGGCTAAACTGATTTGGCGCAGTCGAGCCAATGCAGCCAATAAATGCACTCTTTCCAGACTTTTGGCTTCCATCATATCGGAAAGCAAAATCATTTCTTGTCGCTCTTTTTCAGAAATGCCGTCTTCTAACTCTTTCGAGCGCAAAACTCGATAGCGTCGAAGTATCGTTCGGGGCATGACTGTTTTAAGTTTTTTCAATAGAATCGCTTCTTCATTTTGGTACAAGAGGGTCGGATAACCACTGATATGAGCGTTCAACTGCTCGAAAAAAGTAGTTAAATCTTGAATATCCAATATGGCAACCTTTTTGGCTAATTCTTTGACTCCTTTTCTAACTTCAATGGTTTGCATGGATGCAATTTTTTAAAATTCAACAATGATTCTTTGCTCCTATATGAAAGGTATTATTGGCGCACAATTGCCATAAATTGACCTGTTTTACCAATCTATAAATGCTTCGTTTTCCATATTTTAGGCATTTTTGGGATAAAAAATCTTAATTTCATGACAAAGATAACTTTTTGGATGGTTTTTTCAAATTTTTTATCCAAAAATAGATGCCACTGTGTACGAAATTGGGTAGTCGGAAAATTTATTGCCCGCGCCGCGAATCTCGGGAAATAAATTTCCTGACTACCCAATTGGTTATACAAGTTTAAACTAATTCGCCGCCACACGACGAACCTGCACCTGCTGTACATCCATAACAATGTTGATTTAAAACAATATTTCGCGTTGATAATGCTTCAAAATCAAATTGGTCTAAATGCACTGCGTCTTTTGTACTGACTTTCAAATCCAACATTTGATTAAAATCACAATCGTATAAAAAGCCGTCCCAACCCACCGAAATCGTATTGCGACACATCACGCCCGCAATCGTTGCAGGATTGAAAGCATTGATTAACAAGGACATATATTCATTATAATTTTCGGATTCTAATAAATAGTCCATAAAACGACTAATCGGCATATTCGTAATCGCAAATAATTGATTGAAAATAATATCAAATTTTCGTTTCAATTGTCGTTTGAATTCGGCTTGCAAGACTTCTTGCGCAGCAGGCAAAAACGCACCTGTTGGATTATAAACCAAATCCAATTTCAAACCACTATCCGCTTGCCCATAACCAACTGCATTCAACATTTTCAAAGCTTTAATGGAATCTTCAAAAACGCCATCACCGCGTTGCGCATCTGTGCGGCTTTTGCTGAAATAGGGCAACGACGAAATGATATGCACTTGATTTTCAGCAAAAAAAGTAGGCAAATCATGGTACTTTGGATTGGCAACAATAATCGTCAAATTGCACCGATTGATGATTTTTTTGCCCAATCGATGACATTCTTGCACAAACCAACGAAAATCAGGGTGCATTTCGGGCGCACCGCCTGTAATATCGACCGTTGGAATGTCGTATCGAGCTAAGATGTTAAGGCTCTTTTCCAATAAAGTACGCGATATGAGTTCTTTCCTATCGGGCCCCGCATCCACATGACAATGAGCGCAGGTCTGATTGCATAATTTACCCGTATTGATTTGAAAAATATCTAATCGACTCGCTTTCAAGGGTTTAAATCCTGCATCAGCTGCTTTTTGAGCAAAAGATGGGAATTGCACATCCATCCGTTCTTTGTCGTTCAATACTTTTAATTGGAAAAACGTATCGGATAAGGCACTCTTTCGGGCTAAAAGGGATTTTGTTTTTTGATGAATTGCCATAATGATAATTGAATATTTGTAAATACAAAGTCGTTGAGGTTTAAACCTCAACGACTTTAAATCAAGCTATTACATAGATATTTTTTTTACATGATTCATCATTTGAACGCTATACACCAACGTTGTTCCGCTTTTGATAGCGGCTGCCACATGTACGGCTTCCATCATTTGTTCTTCATCCGCGCCTTTTTCAAGACACGTTTTAGAATACGCATCAATGCAATACGGGCATTGTGTCGAATGCGCTACAGCTAACGCAATCAACGCTTTTTCTCGTTCGGTCAACGCCCCTTCTTTCATCACTTCGGCGTAATAATCAAACCATTTTTTGCCCATTGTGGCTTGAAACTCTGTGATATTCCCAAATTTGCCCAAATCGGCAGGGTCGAAATACGTTTTTTGTTGAGACATGATTGTATTTTTAAATGAAAACTTTTCTGAAACGCAAACATAATAGGAATTTGTTTAAAAATCTTGACCT
>JBDLWG010000022.1:0-13222 GCA_039804385.1 Bacteroidota bacterium | reverse complement strand
TGCCTTATTGGATGGCGGCGGCAGCAATCGGCGGTTGGATAGGCACTACCTATGGCGTTAAACAGTTGAATATCAATATTTTACAAAAAATATTAGGTGTTGTTTTAGTGATTGCAGGGCTGAAAATGATGTGGATTTAAAAAATCAGCAAATAAGTGGTTCCTATAAATAATCGACAGCAAGGTCTGGAGGATTTGAAACAATTTATGGGAAAACTACTGCGGAGTACAATCAACTATAAATAATCGACAACAACGTTTGGAGGGTTTCAAATCCTCCAAACGTTATACGATGGTATTTTTTAGCTTCAACTACTTCCATTTTAATTTCTATCCTGATTCAATTCACTAATTTACCATTTTGCCACCGAAAAACCTTATTTTCGATTTTAGGTTTATCAAAATCGTTCTTTTTTTCATTGAATTGTGCCGTTTCCGTGCGGACAATGAGTTGGTCTTTTTTGCCCCCTTTGTCCGTCGGAAGCAAAATGGAAGTACTACTGTAAAAAACTTCTGCACTCGATGCACTCACGCCTTCCGCACCATATATCAATTTTTTGCCATCCCAAAGCAAAATATACTCGCCTTGCGCGTAATCACAGGCTTCATAAATCATCTTGATACCCAAAGATTCCTCCACGCCTGCAAAATTCGGATTGCCATTGGATTGCCCACCAATCATGTAACCGTAATCGCCGACCGTTTTAAATTCAATTTTGGATAATTCAACCCCATTTTTGACTGCCCGTAATTGTAAGGTCATATCCATTTTATCATAATTAAATTTGGAAATACCTGCTATAAACCAAATATTTTTATCTTTTTGGCTCTTAAAACAAAGACTTGTTAGGAAACCACCCCAAATGTATCCTTTTTGAGCCGTCGCGCCATTGCCCACTCGCACCTGACACCAAGCTGCCCGCCAACCATTCAACGTCAAACTATCGGTCCATTCTTTTTCAATAATAACTTTGGTGGCAATCGGCAATTTAGCAACTACTTTGCCTTGAACCGATGGTTTTTCACGCAAATTCACCTCTGTACCTAAGGTGTAAACGATTGAATCGGGTTCAAAATGTCCGAGATAGTAATGACGTAAATCGGCATATCGGTCTTTGGGGTCTTGTGCATGTATTGTCATTCCAATACATAATAAATTTAAAATCAATAAATTACGTAATTTCATTGGCAATGGTTTTAATTTTTTCAAGTTTAATTTTTTGATACAAAAGGAATGGAATGCCAAAATGAGGCATCCGACACAGGGCTTCTGCAACCCAATATAGAACGTTGGAAATGCCTAAATCAGTGTGTAGGTACGCAAACGGACGCGCCATCATCGTCAGAAACCCCCAAAGGATGCAGTAAACCAGTCCAATCTGCCGCAATTTCGGAAAAAATAAGCAAATACTGGCTAAAAAATCCAAAAGACCCATGATTTTCAAAAAGACTTTTGCCTGCGTTTCATTACAATTTAAAACATTGAGTGTCATTTCAATAAAACCCGCAGGTATCGCGTAATAACCAATAGCATATAATCCGTGACACGAAAAAGTCAATGCTATGGCAATATAAATGAAGGTATTGACTTCCTTTTTTTGAATCCATTGGATGAAAACCAAAGGTGTCATGATTTGAAGTGCGTATTCTAAGAATTGTCCAATTTGATAAAACTGGTCTTTTTGATGCAAAAAAGCCAATAAAAAAAGCCAAAATGCACCAAAAATATTTAAAAAACGCGTTAAACGCGGCATTTTAGTTTCAAAAAAGACGATGATGCTTGTCATTAAAAAAATAAAGCCAATGAATCGTTGCAAACTATTGACAAATAAATTAGCATACATCGTATAAGTATTCCAAGAAATACCTATCAACGATGTGACACGCCCCATTAAATTTTCATCCCAAAAAAAGGCGCGATACGGTGCGTCTCCAAACAGATGTTGATACGCCTTTCCGAGAAACAAAAAACAAACTAATAGTTTTAAAATATAATTCATCATCACAGACTTAGCATTGAAGTGGACGATATGTACACGCTACCCGATTGGAGCGATTTGAAAAATCTGACTATTTTAGGTTGTTTAATGTGGTGGAAAAAAGTGCGGCAAGTTCAAAGTTGCCGCACTTTGGACTCGAATTGCTGTTTTAGTTGAAAAGCGGAATTGGTGGAAAAAAGTGCGGCAAGTTGCAACTTGCCGCACTTTGCGCTTTAATTTTTAGCTTCAACTGGAAAATCGAAGCCTATTTTTTAATCTTCGCGCATGACCGATGAAACATCTGACAGGCTTTTCAGCGCACGGATAGATAATTCTAATTGGTCTCTATTCTTTACAACAATGCTAATACGTCCTTCAAAACCGCCATGCGGCAAACTTTTCATATAAAAAGTACGCATATTCAAATCCAATTCCCGCGAAATCTGTCGCGAAAGGCGTTCAATCACGCCTTGTCCGTCGATGCCTGTGAGGATTAAATCTGCTACAAAAGTTGCATTTGTAGCCGCGCCCCACTCGGCGCGTCGGATTTTAAAACCATAATTCGCCATCATATTCGTTGCATTCGGACAGCCTGTTCGATGGATTTTAAACGCGCCGCCACTGCCCAAATATGCAAAAATATCATCGCCTTGCACAGGATTACAACAATTTGAAAAATGATGCACGTATAAATTCGCAGGTTCGCCGCCGATGAATAATTGTGCTTTTGCCGTTCCAGCCTTGAAAACACTTTTGCGATTATCGGTTTTGGCATCGCCTTTGACTTCTTCTTCGACGATTTGTGGGAAAATCAATCGTCCTTTTTCCACTTTGAAAATCTTAAAATCTTGTAAATCAACGATTTGTGCTGCAATCGCGCAATACAAATCTAAAGGTGTTTTATAACCAAAATGTTTGGACAAAAATTCAACAGATTCATTAAAATCAACATCCATTCGGTTCAATTTCCGTTCTAACGCCTCTTTGCCAAACGCACCTGCTTGTTTTTGTTCCTCGCGCAAGGCTTGACGGATGCGGTCTCGCGCCTTGCCTGTGGTCACTAATTCCAACCAACCTTCATTCGGGCGTTGATTTTTAGCCGTCATCACCGTTACTTGGTCACCATTTTTCAATTCATATCCCATTGGCACGAGTCGGTCATTGACCCGCACCGCCTGACACCGATAACCGACATCCGTATGCACCGAAAACGCAAAATCTAAAGCAGTTGCGCCTTTCGGCAACAATTTCGTATCGCCTTTCGGCGTATAAACATACACTTCTTCGGTGAAAAGGCTGGTTGCGCGGAAGTTTTCAATGAAATCAACCGTACTACTGCCCGCATTTGTCGCAATCACATCGCGCACACTGTCCAACCAAGCCTCATAGACATCGGTTTGATTGCCAACACCTTTGTATTTCCAATGCGCCGCAAAACCGCGTTCCGCAATATCATCCATGCGTTCCGTCCGAATCTGCACTTCCACATAGCGTCCTTGCGGACCAATTACGGTCGTATGTAGGGACGCATAACCATTCGCTTTGGGCGTATTAATCCAATCTTTCAAGCGTTCCGCGACACTTTTATACACTTCCGTCACCCCTGCGTAGGCTTGCCAACAAGCATTTCGTTCTTTATTGGGCGGCACATCCAACACAATCCGAACCGCAAATAGGTCATAAATCTCAGAAATGGGGACATTTTTGGCTTTGAGCTTCTGCCAAATGGAAAAAATCGACTTCGGACGACCTGCAATGCGGTATTTAAACTCGCTTTCATTCAACGCAATTTTGATGGGTTGAATAAAATTTTCAATATATTGTTCGCGCACGCGTTTGGTTTCGGCAAGTTCGCGGGCGATTTGTTTATACTCGGTCGGGTGGGTGATTTTCATACAGAGGTCTTGAAACTCTGTTTTGATTTTATACAAACCCAATCGATGCGCTAACGGTGCGTAAATATAGTCCGTCTCTGCCGCGATTTTCAATTGTTTATGGCGCGGCATGGATCCAAGGGTGCGCATATTGTGCAAGCGATCTGCCATTTTTATCAAAACGACACGCACATCTTGCAACAAAGTGGCTAATACTTTTTTAAAATTCTCTGCTTGGGGGCTTTCTACATCATAATTATTTTCCAATTTGGTCAAACCATTGACCAAAAGGGCGATTCTTTCGCCAAAGATATTATGAATTTCTTTCAAAGTCACGTCCGTATCTTCGACGACATCATGGAGCAACGCCGCAATCACGGCAGTAGGACCCAATCCAATCTCTTCGCTACAAATCCGCGCCACTTCAATCGGGTGCAAAATATACGGTTCGCCTGATTTTCGGCGTTGCAAACTATGAGCTTGCACGGCGAGTTCAAAGGCTTTGCGAATGTTTCGATGGTCTTCGGGTGTTACTTCGGTTTTAATCGAGCGCAACAATTGGCGATACGCATTCCGAATGAGTCCTTTTTCGGTCTCATCGTAGGTTAATACTTCTTGTAGTACCATAATTCGGGTGCATTGTGTTATCTCTTGTTAAACAATCAGGGTGATAATAATATGTTGGTTCGGTGTCTGCGAAAAAAAAGAAAAAACAATTCCAACAAGAGCAATGCTTTCCGAAAAAAATGGTTTTCGTCAGGCAGAGCTATGAATGGAAAACTTTTGCATGTAACGATTCGTTCCCAAGTTCAAAGGTTTTTTAATGAAAAAAACGATTTTTTGATACAGCTACAGGTTTTTTTAAACAGTCGATGTTGCTCAAAAGCAAACATGAAGTATCTTTAACAATTGTCATTCCTATTAGAGACTGTAAAATGTTAATTTTGCCACATGAAGCAAAAAAAAAATTCTATTGGCTATTTTTAGCCCTAAAATAGAAACTTAACAAATGATTGTTTATTTTTGCGCATTAAAATGAATCATTTTGAATATGAATATACCTATACCAGAGATTGAGCCTGAAATGGTACAGCCGAATGCGCCCATCCCTTTGATGAAAAAACCATTGGACCCAACCTTGATTAGTCGTTACCAAAGAGACATCCCTTCGGGATTGAAAATGACGCAAGTTTTGCGCATTTATTTTAGTTTAATTGCTTCTAAAAATTAAAAAAACATGAGACAATTAGCAAGTATTCAAAAAATTCGAGCGTTAGAACCCATTGAAGGCGCGGATGTGATTCTAAAAGCGACCGTTTTGGGTTGGCAATTAGTGGTCAAAAAGGATGAATTTCAAGTTGGCGACCTGTGCGTTTATTGCGAAATTGATTGTTTGATGCCGCACAAACCTGAATTTGAGTTTTTGAAACCACGCGGTATGCGTATCAAAACCATCCGTTTGCGCGGACAGGTTTCGCAAGGGATTTGTTTGCCATTGAGCATTCTGCCCGAAGGTACGCTTATCGAAGTAGGGGCGGATGTCACTGAAATATTGGGGATTTCAAAATATGAACCGCCGATTCCTGCCAGTCTCGCGGGCGTGATGAAGGGCAATTTCCCCTCCTTCATCCCGAAAACCGATGAAACACGGGTGCAAGTTTTGCAAGATTTGTTGGATAAATATCAAGGCATGCCTTGTTATATTGCGGAAAAATTGGATGGGTCAAGCACCACTTATTATTGGAAAGATGGACAATTTGGCGTTTGCAGCCGCAATCTGGAATTGACGGAAAGTGAAGATAATTCACTTTGGAAATTAGCACGCCAATATGATATTGAAAATAAATTGAAAGCATTAGGCAAAAATTATGCTTTGCAAGGCGAAATTATTGGAGAAGGCATTCAATCTAACAAGTATAAAATGCGCGGTCAAGCCGTGTATTTTTTCAATGTGTTTGATATAGATGCGCATCAATTCCTTGATTTTCAAGCCTTTAAAAATATTTTGGCAACATTAGGTTTGAATATGGTGCCGATTTTGGACAATCATTTTGAATTGTTGAATGAGATTCCGAAATTAGTTAAAATGGCGGAAGGCAAATCGGTTTTGCATAAGGACGCACATCGAGAAGGCATTGTGATACGCCCGTTGACCGAAAAATATGAACGTCAAGGGCGGGTTTCGTTTAAATCCATTAATCCAGCTTTTTTGTTGAAATACCAAGAATAAGCGATACAATGGATGTACGGATTTTTATAGATTTTCACGGATTGGTACGGATTTTTTTCAAAAAAAATCCGTACCAATCCGTAAAAATCTGTAAAAATCCGTACATCCATTATCCAATAAAGTGTAAACCACCAATGAAACATCCCCAAAATCCATATTTAAAAATCATGTTGCTTGCGATAGATTGATATTGCCTGTCCGTTTCAATACGCCCCAACCCATCAACTCGCCTTTCAAGGCTTTGATGTAAGATTTAAATAAAATTACATACATAATCGGACGATATACAATTCGTTGTGGAAATAAAAGTAAAATTAACCATAATTTCCATTTCGACGGATTTACCCAAGTCTTCCATTCAAACAAGGTTTTCCAACGAATCACGCCTTCAAAGGTAAACGCTAATAAGGCGCAAAACAAGTCTATCGCCATGAACACTAAATATAAATTTAACATATCACCGCCGCCGCCAGTCACTAATTCGCTTATCAATATCAGGTCTGCCAAAGGCGCGAACAAGGGCAAAAATAATTGAAAAAACAAAATATTCGGCAAAGCAACCAATCCCAAACACCTATAACGGGGTTGTAATAACGCATCTTTATTTTTCCAAAACGCTTGCATCACCCCAAAACTCCATCGAAACCGTTGTTTTCGGAATTGGGCAAAACTTTCTGGAGCTTCTGTAATGGCTATCGCCGAATTATTTTGTTTCACGCGCCAGCCCTTACGCAAAATGCGCATCGTCAAATCACAATCTTCCGCCAACGTGTCTGTCGTGAAACCGCCCGCTTCCTGTATCGCTGTCCGCCGAAACGCACCAATCGCCCCCGGAACCACCGTGATACAATTCAATACGTCAAATGCCATACGGTCAAAATTTTGAGCAGTGGTGTATTCCACCGCCTGCCACCGCGTCAACGTATTGACCTGATTGCCCACTTGCACATTGCCCGCCACCGCGCCCACACGGTCTTCATAAAAACCTGCCAATAACTCCGCCAACGCATTCGGCACTAATTGCGTATCGGCATCAATGCCTACGATGAACTCATTTTGCGATTGCGCAATTCCATAATTCAAGGCAGAGGCTTTTCCGCCATTGGGTTTGGTAAACACTTTGACCCGCAAAGAATCTTTAAAGGCTTCTTTTACAACGTTATACGTATTATCTTTTGAACCATCATCAATGAATAAAATTTCAAAATTGGGATAATTCTGATTTAATAAACTGCGAACACTTTGCACCGCATTCAACTCTTCCCCATACGCAGGTACGATGATGCTGACGGGTGGTTGATAGATTGGAGCCGTTTGTGGTTTTCTAAATGCCCTTTCATCTCTGTATTTTTGAATGCAAGCCAACACGCCCACAAACACAATCCGACCAATACTCAACCAAATAGACCAATAAAAAAGGCTTTTCAACCAACTGCCCCCTTGAAAAACAACGCCTGATAACCATTTTTCACCGCGTCCCAAAGTCGCTTGTCTGCCCGCTACAATCGGCATGACCTCTTCCTTTGTTTTGCCCAATAAACCAGCTACAGTGGTAAATTCATATCCTTTTTTTCGGTAATACGAAATAATTTTTGGCAAAGCTTGTATGGTTGCCGTTCTATCTTTGCCGCCTGCGTCATGTAACAATACAATATTGCCCCACCTGTGCTGCCATTCCAAGCGGGCAAGGATAGAGTCGGTCGTAATACCCTGCTCCCAATCTCGCGGGTCGATGGATTCGCCGACGGACAAATATTGATGCTTGCGTGCCAATAAAAAAGGCATCAATTCGCCCAACGAATCTGGTTCATTATTGTAAGAATACGGGGCGCGAAATAAAATCGTACTATGTCCCGTGACACTTTCAATGGCGCGACGCGTGTAATCCAACTCAATATTGGCGCGAAAACGGGTAATTTGGTTTAAATGTGGGTGTGAAAACGTATGATTCCCGATTTCATGCCCTTCTTCATAGACGCGTTTCACGATTTTCGGATATTCTTTCACCAATTTTCCTAACATGAAAAAAGTCGCATGCACTTGTTCTTGTTTCAAAATATCCAAGACCTGTGGCGTGAAAGTCGGGTCGGGCCCATCATCAAAACTTAAAACAATTTTTTTTGCTTCCGTACTGCCTGTCCGCCGTACTAAATAGGCTGATGGCAAAGAATCATATTTTTCATATAAAACTTTATGGTGTTGCACATCATACTCGACCGTTACTTTGCCCTGAGTCGGCTCACTAATCACATCCAACACTTCGCCTTCCCCCATAAAATGAATTTTATCATTTTTGAGTTCAGAGCGCAATCGGTCAAAACGGAATCCTGTTGCATCTAATGCTTTGATACTCAAATCTTTATTGTAAAAAGACCAGAGGCGCGTATCTTCCCCGCCGATATTGGAAAGCGCGACTCCGCACCAAGCTGCATTTTGCGCCAAGCGCATCGCATTGAAATGATTGGCAGCATCTGCAAAATAAACATGATGTTTTTTTCTTTGGTCATCCAAATAGTTGAAACTTAATGCAGTGGTTTCTTTATTAAACGAAATTTTTGTTTTGGATTCAGCTGCAATTGACACCGCTTGTTGATAACCAATGCGTTCTGGATAAGCCGTTGCTTCAAGAGTCGTTTGTTTCCAATCATAACCATCGGTTGGAATGCAAAGAATGGCTTTCTCCGCAGGAATCTTATGAACCAATTGGCGCAAAGCCATTTCAATGTGTTTTTCATTTGGAACGCCACTTCCAACAATGTTTTCATCGGGCGCGGTCATCGTTTCCACAAAAATATAATCATTATACAAGACACTGCCTTCCCAAAAAGCATCTTTAGGCGTGATTAATTGAGCCACTTTATAATTTTTACTCAATGCTTGATACAATTCTTTTTGAAAAATCTTTACTTTTTCGATTTTTTCATTAGGTTGTTCCCAATTCCAACCTTGATATTCGACCAAAACGCCTTGAAAATGATAGGCTTGTAAGACAAAACGCAAACTTGAAATCAAAGCCACTCTATCACTGATATTCATTAAAAGTTGTGCAAAACGAGGATTGTTCGCTGTAATCGTCAAGCGCGGCAATACGGCTGTTTTCGGATTTTGCATCAAAATACTATATTGTAGTGTGTCCACTCGCACTTGAATGCTATCGCCTTCGCCCAAAGGAGCTAACCGTAACCAATTGGGAATCACCATATTAAGTTGGCTCACATACTCCCGCAAGGACGCTGAAGTTTCTTTTCGGTCTCTTTCTAAAAAAGCAGCTCGAATTTGTTTGGAATAAGGCAGTGGAGTCCGCAAGGTCAACGGCGGCAAAGCGGCTGTGCTCAATCGCTTGCCAAAACCACCTTGATAAGTGGGTATCCAATTTTGTTTGACTCGCACTCGCGTATTATCCGAGATGACATTGCCTATCGAATGCTCCACTGGTTCAAAAACACTCGGCAAGGCAGGTCGATTCGGAAAAACCACAGATAACACAAATACGCCAAAACCAGCAAAAACGATAACCGAAATGGCTCCAAAAATTGCTTTGACCCGCTGCCACCTTTTTGGCGAGAAGGCTGTAAAAACTTGAATATCTTTACTCATCGTTGTTTAAAAATTTTGTCGAAATACCACTTATTGTTGGATTTTAGATTACAGTAATGGTTAAAGAAGAAATAGATATTTCGTTGTTTTAATTATTTCTCAGAATGTTTGTTTTTAAAAGTAGGTACTCAATCCACTAATGATCAATTACTTAGTAGTCATTCAAGTGCATCCTATCGGGTTGATGGATGTACGGATTTCACGGATTTTACGGGATTTTTACGGATATGGGACTCGAAATCCGTGAAAATCCGTGAAATCCGTGAAATCCGTACATCCATCAACTTGACAATCTTAACTTTACGTACGACTTAGTAATTCAAAATGTATTTAAAATCGGCTGTCCAGTAAGAAGAAGGATGTCGAGTTGCGCCATCATAAAGGTTTGCATTTACAGCCTTGACTGCCCACCAAGTCGGCGTAATGGCTATTTTGCCCAACTTTTTATTTGAAAAATAAATATCGGATTGATAGCTCAATGGCACGACCAATTCATAACTAATCACTTGTAATTTTTTGTCTTGAAACCAAGTCGGCGATTCGTTGCGCCCATCCGCGACCGAAGTAGAAGTCATCACCGTGAAAGCGGGTTGAATACTCCAATAACCATAAGTATCGCGTTCAAATCGTTTTTCAAAATATTTGGTGATGCCTAAACCGATTTGAACCACCTTACTGCGCTGCTCATCACCTATCATCGCGTAGGCTTGCGGCGTAAAACTGATGCCTTTCCAAGTGAGTGTATTGTAATTGGAAAAAAAAGAATCAAACGTATAGCGCAATTCCGCCTTACTTTTGCCAAAATATTGCCATCGACTGGCGGCAACCGAAGTCGACCACCATTTTGTCAACTCGGTTTGAAACCCAATGACTATATCGCGCTTGCTTATCGGGTATTGCTCCAAGCGGCTGACGCTACTCAAATAATACCCAAGCGATTTCACCCAAAAGCCAGAACGATGTTTCAAAGAAAGGCTTGGAATCACGGCAAATTGGTGGATTCCATAATCTCGACCACTGAAAATGACTTGATCCATATATTGAGTAGCGCATTCGAGTTCCCATTGTGGCATAACAGGGCGCGTCACCGAATCATTAGAGGGTGTTGAAACAGATGGTTTTGGCGATTGTTTTTTGAGTGTATCGGTTTCCACGCCTACATCGGGTGCAGTCGCGGCGGAAATAGGCAGGACACAATACACACAACAACAGAGACAAACCAGAAAAAACCATTTTTTTTTGGAAACAATATCTTTCATAGGCTTGTTTTACACATGCAAGCAAACAAGTAAATAAAATTTTTAATATATAAATAATTGATTTATAATTAAAAATCATAAAGCAGCTTGCTACACGATTACGTAAATAAGGGTGCTAATTTTTAAAAATTTAAGTTCCTTGAGGTGGAAACGGTCAAGCAGAGACGCGCCTCCAAATGTAATAGGCTAAAAATACGGTTGTACGAATGATTCCAATGGTTTTAACAATGATTCGATTTGCAAAAGTACGGGCTTTTAAGCATATGAAAAATAACGGGCTTTTGGTGTTTTTGCTCATTTGATATAACGTATAATTTTTTTTGCAAAAGATAGGTGTATCACTATTTTATTTATACTAAAAAAATATAATTATTACATGATTAAAAAAATTAATTTATATCTATTATGGATGTTGCTTTTGAATGCTTGTCAAGGAGATAAAACGCCTCAGCAAGCTCCATTACCTAAAACAGGCAACCCACCAATCGACCTTTTAACCGAACAAATTTTTAAAAATCCGAAAAATCCAATATTATATTTTGAACGCGCTCAACTTTTTCGCAAAAATGCGGCACAGGGTGGTTATGATTATGCGATTGAAGATATGAAATATGCGTTGACGTTGGATTCGACGAATCCTATTTATCATCATTTTTTAGCCGATGTTTTCATGGATTATCGGCAATCGCGGGCGGCTTTGAACACGATGATTCGGTGTGCGGATTTGCATCCAAATCGGATTCAAACCTTATTAAAATTGGCAGAATTTCAATTAATGTTGCAACAATATCCCGAATCCATGCAAACGACGGATAAAATTTTGAAAATCGACCCACAAAGCTCTGAAGGTTTTTTTATGATGGGCATGAATTTTAAAGAAACAGGCAAAATCGATGAGGCGATTAAAACCATGCAACGCGCCGCCGATTTGAATGGGCAAAATAAAGATGCGTTCATCGAATTGGGGCATTTGTTTGAACAAAAAAACAATCCGATTGCCTTGAAATATTTTGAAAATGCGTTAACCATTGATTCATTGGATATTCCTGCATTGATGGCAAAAGCTATCTTTTTACATCAGCATAATCAAGTTAATGAAGCATTGAATACGTATAAAAAAATCATTCAAATAGATAGACATGATAGAAATGCGTATTTTAATTTAGGTATTCTCTATTTTGAACGCGATTCGATAGAATCCGCCCGACAACATTTCAATATCGTACTCGCAGAAGCCCCGAGTTATGTGCAAACAGACGCGCCTATGGTTTTTAAATCCTATTATTATCGCGGCGCGTGTTTGGAAAAACAAGGAAATAAAGCAGATGCGTTGATAGATTATAAAAAAGCATTGAGTTTATCGCCGAGTTATGCATTGGCGAAAGCGGCAGTGGCGCGTTTAGGACAGTAGGCAAGCAGCCGTTGCAAAGTAAGGTTTGTGGAAAAGAAAAGGGGCAGAGGGCGCAATTTTTTGTGAAAATTGTACCCTCTGCCCCTTTTCTTTTGTAAAAAAAACGAAAATTTGCAAAAAAGAGCTAAATTTGTGTTTCAATTCAACAAAATTTCAACCAACCGCCAAAGATGAACGTTGCGAAAATAACAGAACATACGCTGCTGAAACCAGATGCTACTTCTGCACAGATTAAATTATTGTGTCAAGAAGCCTTGTTACACGAGTTTTATGGGGTTTGTATCCCGCCTTACTTCGTGCGTGAGACCGCGAGAACCCTCAATGAACGCTTGAAAATCATTACAGTCGTCGGTTTTCCGATGGGATTTTCAACCCTACCATCCAAAGTCGAAGAAATTAAAAAAGCTTTTGATGAAGGCGGCGATGAAGTCGATGCAGTGGTGAGCATCACAGCTATTAAAAGCGGGCATTGGGCTTATGTCAAAATCGAACTCGAAAGCATGATGCGCGCTGTTGCCATGAAAGGTAAAGTGTTGAAACTCATTATTGAACCCAGCTTTTTGACCCATGAAGAGATTAAAAAATTATTGATTATTGCTTCGGGGGAAGGCGTTCAATTTATAAAAACGGCTACTGGGTTTTTCGGGCATCCCACAACCGTCGAACAAGTGAAGTTTATCCGAGCGCATTTGAATCCGAAAATCAAAATCAAAGCCTCTGGCGGTATTCGGACTATCGAACAAATTCAAAAATTAGTTGCCGCAGGTGCAGACCGTATCGGTACGTCGCACGGCGTGCAAATGTTGACAGGCATTCTCTAAATCTTCGTTATTTGAATACTTTGTCTGAATGTGGATTTTTTGGATTCGGTGG
>JBDLWG010000021.1:0-3069 GCA_039804385.1 Bacteroidota bacterium | reverse complement strand
AAATCCACTATAAATTATATTAAAACCGATACGTTGCCGACAATAACACATTACGCGGCGCAGCAGGAAATAATCGAAGATAATTTTGCGCTCCTAACCAATACGTTTTATCAAAAATATTATAAGCGTTCAACGCCAATTGCAAATTCGTTTTGGTGGGTTGGTAATAAATCGCCGCGTCAAAAACCGTGAACGCTGGCACTTCAAACGCTCGCGTAAACCAAGGAATACGACTCCCTTGATACTGCATACCAAAACCAATACCCAAATTTTTTAAAGGCGTTTCGATTCCGAAATTGTAACGGGTCCATAGATTGGCACTATTAAAAGGCGTGTTTTCCTTGCGCTGCCCGTTCAGATTTACGTCTTTATCCGCCACAATTTTAGCATCTATATAACTGTATGAAGCGTTGATTTGCCAATTATCTGTAATGTAACCCGCAATATCCCACTCAAAACCGCGACTTCTATCCGCGCCGCGTTGCACCAAAGAGTCGGGAAAAGCGGGCAAATTAGCGTTCATCAAGATATTTTTTTGATTGATTTCGTAAATCGCCACATTCATACGCAAGCGATTATTGAAAAAATCGGCTTTCATACCCACCTCTTTCAAATCACTTTCCAACGGTTTGAAACGCGCTGATGAATTGTCTGCCCAAAAAAACGCACTGGTACTGGGCATCAGCGTCACCGTGTTCGATTGCGGCTGAAAACCTTGTAAATAAGTACCATATACATTAATATTTTTGTTAATAGCATAAGTCAAACCCACTCTTGGCAACAATTTACTGTTGGTAAATGAAGCGGCACGATTGGTTTTATGGTTCGTAATGTCCTCAAACCACTCTTGACGAAGGCTTAATAACAAGGTAAAACCGTAAACTTCAACTTGTTCTTGAATATAAATGGCGTTATTAGTGGTTAGAGCCGAAGGCACAGCGATACGCGAATTAAGCGTATAATCGTTGACGTTGCGAACCGTATAAGTCGGATTATTCAAATCAAAATGAGGCGTATTCGGACGGGGCAAAACGCGTCCGCCAACGGTGATGGTCTGAAATAATAAAGAATCTTTAGCTGCGTAACTGCCTGATACGGAACCATCTTTGCGTAAAAAACCACGCGCTGCATTTTGTCCGCCGCCTCTTAATTTTTGCCAATAATGGAGGTCATAACCTACCAAAGTTTTGGTATTTGCGCTCCCTAACTTGACATCAAATGTCAAATAAGCATTGAAATTATCCGTATTCCAATATTGCTTGCGTTGAACGAATTGCATAGCCGCCAAACTTGTCACGGGTACGCCTGTAAGATCAGGTGCAAAAGCATTCGTCGTGCGATGTTCCTGAAGGTCTTCAGTCCAAGAGTGCTTCATGTAAGCAGCGTTAAGAGCGATATTTTGAGTGATTTTATGGGATAAATTGCCCATAATCATCAATTCTTTCGACTTGAAAAAATCATTCGATGCGCCCAAATTAAGGTTAATCGGTGTACTATTCAAGTCGGTTTTACCCGCCGTTGCGCCGAAAATGGGTTGTCCTCTGTCCAAATTGCCATTCATATTGTTAAAAATCATTTCAACATTTACGGCTGTCTTGTCACTCGGAACGTAACTCAACGAAGGAGACACCAACACCGATTTATTACCCACTAAATCTCGGTAAGAACGAGCTTCTTGATATGCCCCGTTGATGCGATAAAGTAAGGTTTTGGATTCGTTGAGCGGTCCCGTAAAGTCCAAAGTGCTGCGAAACGTGCTAAAACTGCCCACGCTCATACCTACTTCTTTACGATTTTGAGCCAATGGTTTTTTCGTCACCATATTAATACTGCCGCCTGGGTCAACACTCGCAAAAGTGGCACTCGCGGGTCCTTTAATGACCTCAACGCGCTCAATATTGGTAGTCAAAGGTTGCAAAAAGTAAAATTGGCGCGTCCGCATACCGTTGATGATTTGTCCTTCTTCATTCTGGCTGATGCCGCGAATCGCATATTGATTGTAGAAACTGGACGGAATCACACTTGGCAAAATTTTCACCGCATCCGCCAATTGAAAGGCTTGACGGTCGAGAATAAGTTCTTTCGTGACGCTGCCGATAGCTTGCGGAATATCTTTGGTGCGTGCTGCGATTTTAGTCGCCCCAAACGAATATTCGCTGTTATAATCCTTCTTCAATCGCCCTGTGATTTCAACCGTTTGCAATGCTTGCGATTGAAGGGTGTCCGCTTCTAATTGCGGCGTTTCGTTTTGGCTGAAACCTTTTAAGGTGCCAACCATTAAAAGTAAGATTAATTTTAATTTCATTGTTAAAGTTTAATTTTAATATTTAAATTATTTAGTTTCAATTTTTTATAAAAAATTAAAACAGCAAAGTACAGAGCCAATAATACCAAGATAGTCGGAATACAACTTTTTTAAAATAGATAAATTTGTTATAAAATATTATTTTTAAATACTTTATAAATTTTAAAAATTAGCATTTATTTGAACTACCTTATTGGAACCATGCCCGTCTATATCTTTTGCTTCAATAGAAAGCGTCAATACAGAAGGGTCGGTTTGGGTAATCGTCCAAGTATTTTTTTCTTCCATGACATTCTTACCTGCTACATTGGGGCTTTTCGAGAACAATACTTTGTCATTTGAGTCCGTAATGGTGTAAGTGACACTTTTCAATTCTTCAGCGCAATGCACCTTAAAATGAATGTCCATAACCTGCCCCTTTTTATACGGCACATCTGTTTTGGGGCTGATAACCGTAATCTGCATTTCGTGCAAAAGTTGGGCTGACATTAAAAGGGTTGTCGCCAAAACCGAAGTCCATAAAAATTTTACTTTTTTCATATACATTTTTTTAATTTTATAAAACTAAATTGAAATACCAATATTGAATATTAAGGGGTGCATCCCAAATGGTCGCGCCGCCTTGAAAGGAGCGGGGCAGAGAGCGGTGATTGGGTTTGTTTTTTGTTTTTTTTTGAAAAAAATCAAAATAAAACCCAAAAACCGCTCTCTAAATGGTCTTTTAACGCGACCAATTTGGATGCACCCATATTAAGTGTTATTAA
>JBDLWG010000020.1:0-22462 GCA_039804385.1 Bacteroidota bacterium | reverse complement strand
ACATTGGATTTGAAATCTGGTATTAATATTTTGTATGGTGTAAATGGTACGGGCAAAACGTCTATTCTGAAAGCGATTAATTCAGCGGCAGGTGGTTTTTTTGAAAATTTGAAAACAGTAGAAAATTACAGATTTCATGGTTCTGATATACGTTTAGTGATTCAAAATAACATGCCTTATCCGCAATACCAATTTCCTGTTGAAATTGAAACTTCTGGTTCTATTTTAGAGAAGCATCTTACTTGGGTAATAACTATGAATAGTGCAATAATGAATTCGCCTGCTTTGGTTGATTCAATAGATAAAAATATAACACGTATTTCAACATTCGCTGATGAAGCAGTTCGACGCGGTGAAATGTTGAAATTGCCTATTATTGCCTATTTTTCAACGCAACGATTATTTGGGGAAAGTAAAGTTTCTAAAAAAAAGCTGGATGGACGTTTAAGTGGCTATCATAATGCTTTAAATGCAACAAATATTCGACAACAAATCCAATCTTGGTTGAAAGATGCAGAATATGAACAATATCAAAAGCGACAAACACAGCCCAATTTTACGAATATTGGCTTAGAAAGTATCCGAGAATTGATATTGACTCATTTCAAAGAATGGAAACGGATTTATTATTACGAACCTTCTTTTGATGCGACTTCTTTGGTTGGAGGCATTTATATTGAGCGCGAAGATGGAAATATCGTTCATGAATATCTATTGAGTGATGGTTATCGCAATTTTTTATGGCTTTTTTTGGAAATTGCATGGCGTTGTTACATGTTAAATCCGTTTTTAGAGGAGCGTATTTTTGAAGAAACGACTGGAATTGTTACCATTGATGAGATTGATTTGCATTTGCACCCAAAATGGCAGCAACAAGTAGTGTCAAAATTGAAAAATGCGTTTCCAAAAGTACAATTTGTCATTACAACCCATAGCCCCATTATTTTGAGTGCGGCTGATGCCAATGTTTTATTATTGGATGGGGATAAAGTGTTGCCACAGAATAAGTTATATGGAATGAAACCTACTCATATTCTGGAAATGTACATGCAAACGATGGAGCGTTTGCCGCAACATCAAACCTTAATTGAACAATATTTTAAATTAATCAATCAAGAAAAAGGCAAATCTGAATCAGGTTTACAATTGCGTAAAGCGTTGGAAAATACCTTATCAAAGGAAGACCCTTTATTCACTGAAGCAGATGCATTGATTGCTTTTTTATCTTATTAATTTTTAAAGTTTAAAATATTGTTTTAAAATGATTTACATCAAAAAACAAAAGGTGCCACCATTAGAATTTATAGATGCTATAAAGGATTTACAATCGTATGATGCTTTGCAAGGGAAGCCAAGAAAAATAGTAGAGGAACTGCTTTTGAACGAACAAGGCGGTTTGTGTGCTATTTGTGAACGATCTAAAACACGATTTGCACCAACAATTGAGCATTTTATGCCTCAAAGCGTGTTTTCTGCGTTGGAATTAGATTATCATAATTTATATATTGCATGTAGTGCTTGTAATGAACCGAAAGCGCATTATTTGATTCCATCTTATATTTTTGACCCACGTTTTGACCCTTTTTATGATTTAAAAAATAACATCATACCTAAAGATTTTAAACTATCATACCACTTATATGATGAAAATAAATGTACTGTAACCGTGCAAGCCGCAGGGCAATCCATCAAAAAATTAAAAAGCGAGCATCATAACGCGTATATTTTGCAATCTACCATAGACCTTTTAAAACAAAATCGAGATAATGAACCTAATTCGTTATTGCAATTGCGGGCTGGTGTTTATAATTTGTATATGAAAAAATTGCCATTGTTAACAGAGCAACAATTGAAAAATAAATTCACTAATCTGAAAAAAGCAACTGAATATCCCGAATTTATCAGCATGATCACTCAACTTTATGCTATAGAATTTAGGCGGCGAAAAATAGAAATGCCTGATTTTAATGAAAAACCATAGCGAAAATTGCTGTATTGAAAAAACAATTTATTGTAAACATTTAATAATCAATTAGTTATGAAATTATCTGCACCACAAGTATTTCAATTAATACAACTGTCAACGCATTTGGGTGTATTTATAATTTGTTTTTTCCTCTTTAGGATACCTGTGCAAATCTTAACAGTAGGCATCATGTCGAAACTGCCTAATGGCAAATCACATCATTTGTCAGGTACCGATATGAAGGCACTTTACGAGTATTTGAAATTGGCTTTCCCAGAGCGAGAACATAAAGGTTGGTGATAATTTATAAAAATCAATATAATAATTATTACAAACAATTGATTATCAAACCTTTGGAGGGTTTCAAACCCTCCAAAGGTTGTATTGGAAAGCGACACCGTTTTGAAAACAACTTTCAAACAAATCTTTGGTATTTTCAAACCATTCAGTCTATCGTTTAAACAACGTTTCATACCCAAATCCGCCTGTAATAGAACGAAATGCTTCTTGATTGGTATTATTCCGAAATTCCCATTCGTATTTAAATCGATTAGCGATATAAAATTTGTTTTGAGTTTGCAATTCAAAACGATTATAGAAATGAAATAATTGATTTAACGTACTCCATTTGCCTTGTTTTAGGATACTTTTAAAATTAAAAGTGCCATCCTCCAAAGGCATCATCCCAATATAATTGGGTCGAACCGAGTAACTCAAAACAGGGATGGTTGCTTCGTAATTAAAACTTTTTGTTGAATCTTTTTTAAAGGCTTGTTGAAAGATGCCTGACGCACTCAATGCTGCGACACCGTAATATCCAAACAAATTGTTGCTTGGTAAATTATAATCATTAGAACTAAAATCGACGCTCAACGTCGCGCCAAACCAGTTTTTGGCAGCAAAAGAACCATTTATATCGGGCAAAGGTGTCTCCTTTTGCCATTTCACATAATAACCGTAACTCAATTGAAATCGATTATACTCCGAATTGGACAATATTGGGCGCGCTACAGGCTTGCTCGATGGTCGCATCGGACTATATGTGTACGAAAATTGGGAACGCGCAACCGTATTGAGGCGGTGATATTCAAAACCGAGTTGAAATTTCACGCCATTGCCTGCGTAAGTTAACGGGGAATGACCTTTATCGTGGATATGCACTACTGGAATCGTCATGCCTAAATGAAAATATTTGCCTAAAAGGGCTGTATTCTGCCCAAAACTTGCTGTTACAATAAAAATATTGAAAATAAAACTAAATTGTGTAGTCGTATTCATCTTAGAAATATGTTTGTTCCGATTTGGGTTTTATAAAAAACGAATACAAAGTTACATGTATATTGTTATTAAACCAAATTTTAGGCTTGGATTCTTTGGATTTTTTAAATGTGGATTTTTGGGATGGATTAGATTTTTTTGGATTTTTTTTTAAATCCAGAGAATCCACATTTTAAATTATGGCTCATCCGCTTTTTGGGTGGAAACAACTTGGCGCATTCAAATATAAAAAAAAAAATTTATAAAGCATTAACTTGACGCAAGTTTCAAACTTGCGTCAAGTTGGGTTCGATATTATTTTTAATTTCCCACCCCAAAGGCGGAAAAACCAAAATTATTTGCCTAACTCAATAGCGCGATGCAAAGCCGCATTTGCGCCATCTATAATATCTTGATGTAATTCATTTTTGCGGAACGATTTCAAGGCAGCTTCGGTCGTACCGCCTTTGGAGGCAACACGCTGAATCCAATCAGCACAAGAATCGTCGTATTTTTGATACAAATCCAATGCGCCGATGAAGGTTTGACCAACCAATAATTCGGATTCGGCGGCTGAAAACCCCATTTGTCGCGCTGCTTGCATCATCGCGTCCATGAAAAAGTAAACATAAGCGGGGCCACTTCCAGAAATCGCCGTACTTGCATCTATTAAACTTTCTTTTTCTACGTAAATCGTTTTCCCAGTCGTATTGAGCAAGTTTTGAACGGTTACTAATTCCAAACGAGTGACTTCATCCGTCGAAGTGAAAACGGTCATGCCTTGTCCGATTTGTGCAGGAAGATTCGGCATAGCGCGAATTACTTTGCTGATATTCAATGCTTTACAAATGGCACTAATTTTTACACCCGCCATAATCGAAAGAAAAACTTGGGATTTATTGGTATAAACTTTTAGTTTTTCAAACAAGGAAGTCGTATCCTGAGGCTTGACCGCAAGCACGATTAAATCCGCTTTGGCAACACAATCTTCGGGATGAATAAATGTTTTGCAAATATCTTTGTGCTTGGTTTTCAATTCTTCAGCCCGTTCTGAGGAACGTTCGAGAATCATCAATTGGTCTCGCGTCGTAATATGAGCGCGTAAAAAACTTTGAGCGTAGGTCAATCCCATATTGCCGCCGCCGATAATCAAAATATTCATAATTAATTGGCTATTGATTTTAAAAATTGCAAAACTACTAAAAATCGAAAAAAACTTTTGTTTCTTTGCCGCGATTCACATTTTTGTTTCTTTAAAAACGTTCAACATGAAAAATAGTATTTATTTATGTGTTATTTATATTGGTTTGATTACCAATGGTTGCCAAAACAATACGCCATCAAAACGGGCTGCTTATTCGATTGCCTTACATGGCGGCGCGGGTACGATTTTGAAAAAAAATATGACTCCTGAAAAAGAGGCAGCTTATTTAAAAGCCTTGAATGAAGCCTTGTCGATTGGCGAAACGATTTTAAAATCGGGTGGAAAAGCGACGGATGCGGTTGAAAAAACGATTATTTATTTGGAGGATTGTCCGCTTTTCAATGCGGGCAAAGGATCTGTTTTTACTTTTGACGGCAAAAATGAGATGGATGCTTCTTTTATGGATGGTTCCAATCAAAAAGCGGGGGCGGTTTGTGGGGTGATGAATCTTAAAAACCCGATTCGGGCTGCAAGAGCCGTGTTGGAAAAGTCACCACATGTGTTTTTGAGTGGGCGCGGTGCGGAAGTTTTTGCGCAATCGGTGGGCATTGATACGGCATCGCCACCCTATTTTTTCACTCAAGAACGCTGGGATGGACTTCAAAAAGTTAAATTAGAAGAAAAAACCAAAGGAAATTCGGGTGATGTGTCTTTTGGCAAAACGGATTACAAGTTTGGAACGGTGGGCGTAGCTTGTTTAGACCAATCGGGCAATTTAGCAGCAGGCACTTCGACGGGCGGCATGACGAACAAACGCTGGAATCGGGTTGGGGACGCGCCTGTGATTGGGGCGGGGACTTATGCGGACAATGCGACGGCGGCGGTGAGTTGCACGGGGCATGGCGAATATTTCATTCGCTATACGGTTGCGCGGGATATTTGCGCCATGATGGAGTACAAAGGTAGCAGTTTGGCGGCGGCAGGCGAGCAGATTGTAATGAAAAAATTGGTCGAAAAAGGCGGTGAAGGCGGCTTAATTGCAGTGGATAAACTTGGAAATATTATCATGCCATTTAATTCGGAAGGCATGTATCGCGCTTGCGTAAAGGCAGGAGAGGAACGTAAAGTATTGATTTACAAATAATTAAAAATGACAACAGATAATTATTTACAAACAACAGCCGATTTTTATCGGGAAGCAGCACTTACGCCGAATGTCGGTTTGTGCTGCACGACGACACCCGTTTGGCGATTGCCCGAATTGACCGTTCCTGTAAAAATGCAGGAAATGAATTATGGTTGTGGCACGACCGTTAATCCGCGAGATTTAGTGGATAGCCCGACTGTGTTGTATGTCGGTGTGGGCGGCGGGATGGAATTATTGCAATTTGCGTATTTCAGTCGTCGAAACGGGGCGATTATTGGCGTTGATGCCGTAGATGAAATGTTAGAAGCAAGTAAAATCAATTTACAGGATGCTGAAAAATCAAATTCATGGTTTAAATCGGATTTTGTAAGTTTGAGACAAGGGGATGCACTCCATTTGCCGATTGAAAATGCTACCATTGATGTTGCTGCGCAAAACTGTTTGTTTAATATTTTCAAACGAGATGATTTAAAACGCGCTTTGAGCGAGATGTATCGCGTTTTGAAACCTCGTGGAAGGCTTGTTATGAGTGACCCGATTTGTGAAACGCGGATGCCAACATCGCTTTTACACGATGAACGGTTGCGGGCGGAGTGTTTGAGTGGAGCGATTCCCTTGAAAGATTATATTGATATGATTACGGAAGTGGGTTTTGGGACGGTGGAAGTGCGCGCTCGATATGCCTATCGATTGCTTTCGCCGAATCATTATGATACAAAAAGTTTAATTTTCATCGAAAGCGTTGAAGTTTGCGCCATTAAAGACCCCATGCCAGCAGATGGCGCGTGTGTTTTTACAGGTAAAACGGCGATTTATTACGGAAAAGAGGCTTTTTTCGATGATAACAAAGGTCACACGTTATTGGTTAATCAACCATTAGCTGTTTGCGATAAAACGGCTAATGCTTTGGCGCAATTAGGACGGGACGATCTATTCATTTCGCCATCGACTTATTTTTATAATGGTGGCGGTTGTTGTTAGAAAGCTAATGCTAACAACCTTTGGAGGGTTTGAAACCCTCCAAAGGTTCTATTGTTGTACCTATTTTGAATGATTTTTGTAAAAATTTAACATTTTACATACATTTGCCCTTTCGTTATTTCAATCAACCAACCAAAAACTTGTTTTAACAAATTACAAGCCTCCTTATGAAAAAAAAGGTATTAGTTACAGGTGGCTGCGGGTATATCGGCAGCCATACGATTGTGGATTTAATCAATAATGGTTTTGAAGTTATCTCCGCAGATAATTTTTCTAACTCGGATGTTGCTGCCCTAAAAGGCATCCAAAAGATTACAGGTCAATCTGTTAAAAATTACAATACAGATTTATGTGATTTGAAGGCAACTCAAAAAATTTTTAAAGCGCATCCCGATATAGTGGGCATTATCCATTTTGCCGCACTCAAAGCGGTTGGCGAATCGGTAGAGCAACCCTTGCGTTATTATAAAAACAATTTGTTGAGTCTTTTGAATATTTTGGAATGTGCGGAGACTTTTAAAATTAAAAATTTTATATTTTCGTCCTCGTGTTCGGTTTATGGCAATGCCAAAGCCTTGCCTGTGACCGAAAAAACGCCGCGCCAAAATGCAGAAAGTCCCTACGCCCGCACGAAACAAGTGGGGGAAGACATTATTTCCGATTTTTCCTTAGTGCATCATTGGTGCAATTGCGTGAGTTTGCGGTATTTCAATCCTGCGGGTGCGCATGAATCGGCGTTGATTGGAGAATCTTCGCGCAATGTTGCCAGCAATTTAGTCCCTGTCATCACGGAAACGGCGATGGGCAAACGACCAGAAATCGTTGTTTTTGGCAATGATTATCCAACGAGAGATGGGAGTTGTATTCGAGATTATATTCATGTGATGGATTTGGCTAATGCACATACCAAAGCATTACAATATGTTATAAATGAGAAAAATACTTCCAATAATGAATTGTTCAATCTCGGGATTGGCGAAGGCGTGAGCGTATTGGAAGCCGTTCATGCGTTTGAAAAAACGACGGGCAAAAAATTGAATTATCGAATTGGCTTGCGTCGTCCTGGCGATGTCGTTGCGATTTACGCGAATAATGACCGTGCGAAACGCAAATTAGGTTGGACTCCGACGCGTTCTGTGGAGGCGATTATGGAATCGGCTTGGGCTTGGGAACAACGTCGGAATTAATTTTCTATCTATTTCCCTCATTCTTGATTCAAACAATATTAAGTAGTTGAAGTTAAAGAATCGACAACAACGTTTGGAGGGTTTCAAACCCTCCAAACGTTGTTGTCGATTCTTTAACATGAACCGCTTATCTATTTACTTTAAAAAAAATTCAATGAAAATGGCAAAAGGAAAAAAAATACAAGCCGTCCCCAAAATTAGAATACAAGCGGATGTCAATTATTTGATACCAACCTTCCATTTGCAAGTTCAAGAGCCGAATTATCCATTATTAAAAAATTGGATACAAGCACCTGTGACGCGTTTGGATGATTTTTCAGAACAAGTTTTGTCTAAAGTAGAACCTTCCTTGCGGTTGAAAATCGGTGCTTGGTACGAGGAAGATTTGAAAATGAAGTTTTTATCTGTATTGTTTTTGCTCTCCGATTTAGAAGATTTGGGCAATGTGAGCATTTTTTACGAGCGTATCTTGACGAATACCATTCAAAATAAAGAAATTTATGTGATTGTGGATTGCATTGTGTCGTCTGTACAAGGTTTTGCGTTGATGAAAACGCCTTATTTTTTCTTACAGGAATTTAAAAAAAGCAAGGGCGATGACCAAGATGCAGAAGGACAAATGTTAGCGGCGATGTTGGTAGCGCAATCGCTCAATCCGCACGAAAAGCCGCTTTATGGTGCCTATGTGATGGGCGAACATTGGTATTTTGCGGTGTTGGACGGCGTGCAATATGCCAAAAGTGACCCTTTCGCGCTCACAAAACCAACCGAATTGCGCCAAGTAATTCGGACTTTACAGTTTTTAAAACATTTGATTTTAACCGATTTGAGGATAATATCCTAATTGGTAGGAACGCTGTAATGCCTTAAACATAATTGCCTTTTTGTTGTTTTACAGCAAAATTTCTGGTTATGACAAATTCTGTTTTACATAAAGCTCATTCACGCGGTTACGCCCGACATGGTTGGCTTGAAACGCATCACACCTTTAGTTTTGCGAATTATTACGACCCGCACCGCATGAATTTTGGCGTTTTGCGGGTGATGAATGACGATATTATTGCGCCAAGCATGGGTTTTGGCACGCATCCTCATCAAAATATGGAAATTATCACGATTCCATTGGAAGGGCAACTCGAACATAAGGATAGCATGGGCAATCAAGCGGTCATCGAAACGGGCGAAATCCAAGTGATGAGTGCGGGCAAAGGCGTTTACCACAGCGAATACAATCATAGTCGGACGCATTTCGTCAAATTATTGCAAATTTGGATGTTTCCAAATCAACAAAATGTGGAACCGCGTTATGGCGAATTGAAATTAAATCCTGCGGATAGGCACAATCGTTTTCAACAAATTTTGTCTCCTAACCCAGAAGATGCAGGGGTTTGGGTGCATCAAGATGCTTGGTTTCATCTTGGTACTTTTCAACAAAATGTTGATATTGAATATGTTATGAAAAATAAAAAAAATGGTTTGTATGTTTTCATCATTCAAGGCAGTGCCAACATTGGAGAACAATTGTTGGAAAGGCGTGATGGATATGGCATTCAAAATATTGAAAAAATACAGGTTCATGCCCTCGAAAAAACAGAGATTTTATTGATGGAAGTGCCTATGGACATCCGTATGCGGAAAGGTTGATTGAATCAGGAATGAAGGAAATGTAGGAATTAATTCCTGCATTTCCCTCATTCAAACCTATTGTTTTACAATTTTAAACATTTGCCATCAGAAATGTGTTTCTTTTTCACAATTCTTTTGCGCCGTTTATAAGGAATTGATTTTAAATCGATAACCCTGTTTCTTTTCTGATGAATGCGATTTGTGGTATGGTCTGAATTAGGATTTTTTAGGATTTCATCCTAAAAAATCCTAATTCAGACCATACAGCGCAACTTGGATTATTTTTTTTAAAATATTTTGAACATCAAGGATTCTTGATTCATTTTTTACGCACTTCCAACGCTTTGCGCATGCGTTTCAAATCTAAATAATCAAAATAGTATATCAGCTTGACAGTCAAGGAGTTGCTTTCGGGCGATTCCAATGTTTTTTGCAAATTGTAACGATAACCATAATCTTGCGCCCTTTCAGATGGCGCGTAATTGAAAATATTATTTTTCCAAATCACATTTAAAAAACTACCAGGCGCGAATTGCCGATTATAAATCAAATCGATATTAAAAAGATTATAATTCAAATCATGGGAACCTGTCCAAGTGCGCGGTTTCAAGGTGCCATCCATTTGCAATTGGTAAAAGCCTTGATAGACCAATTGTCGCCAATAATGCCGCGCTCGAAACGTGATATTATTGGTTGCATTGAATTTATAACTCGTTGAAAATGAATTAACTACGGTTTGAATCCGCCGCCCACCGAAGGTAATATCCGCATCTATGGCATCACTCGTACGACTAATATGTCCATAATTTTTCTGGTCTTTTTCCAATCGAATATCCCAAGAAAGGTTGAATCGATTGCTCACCCGCCAATTTGGATTGATGGAAGTACCCACAAAACGCCCCTTTTCCGCATCCAAAAAATCGCCATAACCGATGTTAAAATTCATATAAAACTTCTTCCGCGAGTCGGTGCTATAATTGACATTGAGGAACGCAAATGGATTGTGATAATAGCGCCGCCCAATCACACGGGCTTCAAAATAATCGTAATACCACAATGGACTGGTATAGATATTATAATTGATAGTCGATTGGTCCTTAAATTTGCCAAAAAAACCTTGATTTACATTAAATTCGCCATATAAAGACGGTTTGTAGCGCCGATTATAATTCAAATTTAACCAAGTACTCGTTTGTAAAAATTTTCCTTTGGGTTCAAATGTATTATAATTCAAATTAGTGCCCATCGAAATTGTATTATTACCATAAAATATATTTAAATCACTTGGATCCCAGTTATCATCTGAAAAATCAATGCCGCCGCCCCAATTGAAATTCCCACTGACTTTGCCACCACCAAGACTGAACGTTTTTCCACGCACGACCGATTGATTGGGTTCAAAAATCTGACTCATGCGCCCACTGCCTTGCAATTCATAGGTGTTTTTTTTATCACGCAATTTGAATCGAAGTGCGGAAACATTCGCATCGCGTTCATCGCCTTGTCGCAAGGTATTCGCATTGGTAAAACTCACATCGGAGTTGTTTTTCAATACTTTTTGTATGGTAAAAATATTATAATTGGTCAAAGCGGCGGTTTGATAAAGTCGTTTTCCACCCGTCACCTCATTTTCAATTTCGGCATACATGGGCGCACCCACTGCATTCAAAACACCGATTGCCCAATTGCCATTCGTGCGTCCCGAAAGTTTCGTTGCATTATACAATTGTGTTTCGGACGGATTTTTTTTGACCATTTCATTATCTTTCAACTGCCCCGAAACGTTATAATAACGCGTCGGCGCACCGCCCAAACGACGGCTGTAAAACAAATCGCCCATGGTAAATAAATCCGTACTTTCCGTAAAAAACGGTCTCCGTTCATCAAAACGCACCTCGAAAGGGCTGAGATTCAATTGTTTATTATCGGATTGCACTTGACCAAAATTAGGAATTAGGGTCATATCTAAGGTAAAACTTTCATTGATACCATACTTCACATCCAAGCCGCCATTGAATCCGCGTGAATTAAGGTAGCCATCTTCGGAAGGGTCACGACTCACATTACCCGCCACATAGGGCGAAAAAGACAGGCGCAAAGGCGGGTCAATCTTTTCAATCCCTTCCAAATCGCCATAAAATTGGACAAAACCACTCTCTTTTGGGTTGATTTGCGACCAAGTGGCTTGTTCTGCCAAGCGTCTTGTGACCCGTGTGAACTGAACGCCCCATTGTTGCACCGCTTTTTTGGGAAAACGCAAGGCAGAATACGGAATCCGATATTCCACCACCCAGCCATCCGCCTGTATCGCTACCGCCGATTGCCAAACGACATCCCAATTGAAATCCGCCCCTTGCACCCCAGGCGCAATCCGCGAATCCGCTTGAACGCCCGCCGCCGTCACCCCAAAACGCTGTGCGGATTGGTCATCATTATACGTGTCTAAACCAAAATTGAAAAAATCGGCTGCCACGTCCACTTCGTCGCGCTGTCCCAATTCCTTTAAAATTTTTTTCGGGTCATCGTACAAATAAGCGCATAAATAAATCGCTGCATCGTCATAACCAACTCGAACTTCAGTACGCAATTCGGAACGAACATGCGGTTTAGGCTCAAAAGCGATAAAATCGGTTGCAATCGGCAACGATTTCCAACATTCATCATTCGGAATGCCATCAATTTTAGGCGATTGAGTGATTTTAGCGGTCTTATAAGTTGGTTTGGGCTTAATGGGTTTAAAAAGGTTGTCTTGTTGAGCGAAAAGTCCGTTTGAAACGATATTGGCAAACAGTAAAAAGATGGTTTTCCATGAAACACGCATGTTGGTTTTGTTTTTTCGTGGCTGGTTTAAATTTTTTTCCATTGTTAAGACGATTTCTAAGAGACAAAAGTTATAGAAACTTGTTGCATAAAACCCATTTAGTAGTCCGTAAATTTATTTCCCGACTACTATACTTTGCGTCGGGTGGTTTTGCGATACAATGGGAACACGGATGACACGGATTGGGCGAATTTGCACGGATTTTTTTGAAATGCAGTGCCAAATTCAGGAAAAAATCCGCGAAAATTCGCCTCATCCGCGTTATCCGTGTTCCCATTGTATTGCAAAACCACCCGATACAAAGTATAAAAAAAGAAACGCAAATCAATTGCAATGTGATTCTTTATAGTAACTTTGCGCCGCTTTTGGGTCAAATCGGTCTAATGACAACCAAAATGGATTCATTTTTGTAATCATGGAGCGTAACCCATTGAAAATCAATTCAAATATTCATCCAATACCAAAAATTAAGATGTCAAAACTAAAAGCAGGTAAAAGAACTTTTACCATGATTAAGCCAGATGCAGTTGCTGCGGGCAACATTGGTGCGATTTTAAAAGATATTAATGCGGCAGGTTTCAAGATTGTCGCTATGAAATACACGAAATTGTCCACTGCGAAAGCGGGCGAATTTTATGCAGTGCATAAAGAACGTCCTTTTTATGGTGAATTAGTGTCATTTATGGCGAGTGGTCCGATTGTAGCGGCGGTTTTGGAAAAGGAAAATGCAGTGGCGGATTTCCGTACCTTGATTGGCGCGACCAATCCTGCGAATGCTGCAGCAGGCACTTTGCGGGCGAAATATGCTAAAAGCATGGGTGAAAATGCCGTTCATGGCTCGGATTCGGATGAAAATGCAGCAATTGAAGCGGCATTTCACTTTGCAGGAACCGAAATGTTTGCATAGTTTGAATTAGGATTTTTGGGATTTTAAGGATAAATAGGATTTTTATAAATCCTATTTATCCTTAAAACCCCAAAAATCCTAATTCAAACTATCATCATATTAAGAAAAATTCTATTGCCAAATCATATCCTTTGATGCCAAATCCAACAATAATGCCTTTGCAAACGCGACTCAAATGGCTATGATGCCGAAACGACTCGCGCGCATGCACATTCGAGATATGCACTTCTATCACAGGGGTCTTCACACCCGAAATCCCATCCGCAATCGCAATCGATGTGTGCGTATAAGCCCCTGCATTCAAGATAATCGCGTCTGCCGAAAACCCAATTTCATGGATTTTGTCCAATAACAACCCTTCTGAATTGCTTTGGAAATAGTGCAATTCCACTTTATTTTCAAACTTTTTTTGCAAAATTTTAAAATAATCCTCAAAGGTTTGAGAACCATAGACTTCGGGTTCCCTTCTGCCGAGTAGATTCAAATTAGGCCCGTTGATAATATAAATTTTTTTCATAAAATATTGATTTTGGAAAAGGTTTGAAATAGGATGCTGATGATTTTAAGGATTGGAAAGATGTTCTCATTTGCATTCTTCAACCAAAAACATCCTTCCAATCTTTACAATCATCAGCATCCTATTTCGAACGATTCCCTAATGCTTGATTCAAATGGATACCGATTTAGGTTGCAAAGTAATTAACGCGTGTCTCAATTTTGAAACTAACAGATCCACATCGCGCTTATTGACATTTAGAGGCGGCAAAAGTCGAATCGTATTCGGTTCAGACGCAGAACCGACAAACACTTTTTCATTGAAAACCAATGCTTTACGCAATGCTGCAACTGGAAAATTAAATTCGACCCCAATCATCAAGCCCAAACCGCGCACGATTTTCACACCCGGCAACGATTTCAATTGTCGCATCGCGTAATTACCCAAAGTAGCGGCATTTTCAATCAAAAATTCTGATTTTAACACATCTAACACTGCAATTGCAGCCGCACACGCCAAATGAGAACCGCCAAAAGTCGTTCCCAATAAACCATGTTTCGCTTTAAATTTTGGATGAATCAACAACGCGCCAATTGGAAAACCATTGCCCATGCCTTTCGCAGTCGTAACCAAATCGGGTTGAATATCCGCGTATTGATACGCAAAAAACTTCCCAGAACGACCGTAACCTGATTGGATTTCATCCAAAATTAAAATCGTATCGGTTTGATTACAAATGGATTGTAATTGTTTTAAAAAAGTAATATCTGGAATATGAATCCCGCCAATGCCTTGAATCCCTTCCACAATCACCGCGCAAACATCGCCTTTTAAAACTGCCGTTTTAACGCTTTCAATATCATTCAAATCAAAAAAGGCTTTTTCAAAACCTTCATTAATCGGCGCGACAATTTTCGGGTCCGGCGTGATATTGACGGCTGCGGAAGTACGTCCATGAAAGGCTTTTTTGAAACCAATCACTTTTTTTCGACCGTTGTGAAAAGACGCTAATTTCAACGCATTTTCATTCGCTTCCGCGCCTGATGAAATCAAAAACAATTGATAATCATTGAGTTGCGAAAGTTCGCCGAGTTTTTTTGCCAATTCATGTTGCAATGAATTTTGAATACTATTGGAATAAAAACCCAATTTTTGGACTTGTTCCGTGATTTTTTGAACGTAATGCGGATGCGAATGACCGATACTAATCACCGCATGTCCGCCGTAAAAATCCAAATATTCCGTACCTGCCGCATCATACACCCGCGCACCCGCGCCGCGAACAGGCTCAATATCATATAAGGGATAAACATCAAATAATTTCATTGAATTAATTGTTTAGTTCAATTAAAAAAAGGGGAGGACTTACGTAAAGTCCCGTCAAAAAGGGGGACTTTACGTAAGTCCCTAATTAAAATGCAACTGCTTTTAATTTCAAACCTTCTGTTTCAGGCAACCCAAACATTAAGTTCATATTCTGAACGGCTTGTCCTGACGCACCTTTCAATAAATTATCTATCATGCTGATAATCAATACTTTATCATCATGCTTGGATACATAAATCAACGCTTTATTCGTCCCAACCACTTGTTTCAAATGTGGATTCGTATCTGTCACATGCGTAAAAGGTTCGTCTCTATAAAAATCAGCGTATAATTTTTTTACATCCGATTCACATAAACTCGTTTTCAAATACATACTTGCGTAAATGCCGCGTGTAAAATTGCCCCGAATTGGTAAAAAATTCAATTCTGAAACAAAATCGGGTTGTAATTGAAAAACGGTTTGTTTGATTTCCTTCAAATGACGGTGTTTAAAGGATTCATAAATGGAAATATTATTATTCCGCCAACTAAAATGCGATGTTGTACTTGGTTTTTGCCCCGCGCCTGTCGAACCAGTAATCGCATGAATATGCACATCCGAATTTAACAAATGATTTGCCGCCAAAGGCAATAAACCCAATTGAATCGTCGTCGCAAAACAACCGGGATTGGCAATAAAATTGGCTTTTTCAATCAAAGGACGATTCAACTCTGGCAAACCATACACCCAATTTTCCGCGCCCACTCGAAAATCTTGTGATAAATCAATGATTTTCAAGGTTTTAGGAAATGAATTATTTTCTATAAAACCTTTTGCTTCGCCATGTCCGATACATAAGAAAAGGACATCAACCGTTTCAAAAGGCATTTTATCGGAAAAAATCTTATAGGTTTCACCCACCAAATCGGAATGAATATCGCTCAACAAGGCTCCTGCATTGCTTTTGCTATGCACAAAACCGATTTCGACCGCAGGATGATGTATCAAAAGGCGTAATAATTCGCCTGCGGTGTAACCCGCGCCGCCAATAATCCCTACTTTTATCATTCTTTGGTTGTTTTTAGTTGATTGACAAATTGATGAATCCGTTGTTGATTGCCCAAAATTTTAGTGAAACCTTTCACGTCTTCGCCCGACCAAGCATTATTCATTTCGCCATAGCTACCAAACTTAGCATTCATCAAATCATATTGAGAATCAATGCCTTGTAATTCAAATCGGTATGGTAATAATTTTACATGTACTGTTCCCGTTACGTTTTGTTGTGTATCTGTCAAGAATGTTTCGATATTCCGCATCACAGGGTCTAAAAATTGCGCTTCATGCAGCAACATTCCATACCAATTCGACAATTGCTCTTTCCAATACGCTTGCCATTTTGTTAGAATATGTTTTTCCAATAAATGATGCGCTTTAATCGAAATCAATGCCGCAGGTGCTTCAAAACCAACCCGCCCTTTGATGCCAATAATCGTGTCGCCCACATGTATATCGCGTCCAATCGCATAAGGCGATGCCAACTTCTCCAATGCTTCAATCGCTTCCACAGGATGCGCAAAAGATTGATTATCAATGCCTTTTAATTCACCATTTTTAAAATGCAATTGAATAACGCTTGATTTTTTGAGTTCCAATTGAGATGGATACGCACTTTCAGGCAATGGTTTATCCGAAGTCAGCGTTTCTTGACCGCCGACACTCGTTCCCCAAATGCCTTTATTGATGCTATATTTTGCCTTTTCCCAATTCAAACTAAAACCTTTTTGTTGCAAATATTCAATTTCTGCCTGCCGACTCAACCGCAAATCGCGTATCGGCGTGATGATTTCCAAGTCATCTCCAAGCGTATTGAACACCAAATCAAACCGAACTTGGTCATTGCCCGCGCCCGTCGAACCATGTGCAACCGCTTTTGCACCCACGATTCGAGCATATTTGACGACTTCCAAAGCCTGAAACATGCGTTCCGCACTCACAGACAACGGATACGTTTGATTGCGCAAGACATTTCCAAAAATTAAATATTTAATGCAATTATCATAAAAATCGCGCACGGCATCCACTGCTTTAAACGATTTTGCACCCAATAAATAGGCTTTAGCTTCCATTTTTTGGAGGTCATCTTCCGAAAAACCACCTGTATTGACCGTAACCGCATGGACTTCCATGCCTTTTTCGACTGTTAAATACTGGATGCAAAAGGATGTATCCAAGCCGCCCGAATAGGCGAGAATGACTTTTTTAGACATATGAAAAACGATTTTGTTTGATAAATAATTGGTGTTATACTAATTGGAACGCGGATGACACTGATTTTGCCTTCCAATTAGTATCTAAATTTAATATGTTTGGGAGCGCGTCCAAACCCTGAACCGCCACCTGCTGTTACAATTTGATGTGTCAAATCGTACTTCATCGCCTCTTCCTCCACTTTGGAAGGCGCAAGCATGCCTGTACAAAGACACATTTTCCGACTTTTAGATTGTAAAATTTCGTAATTTGGGCAACTGCTGCAACCGCGCCAAAACTCCTCATCCTGCGTCAATTCCGAAAAGGTGACAGGCACATAACCCAATTCGGTATTGATTTTCATCACGGGCAAACTCGTCGTGATGCCAAAAACTCGCGCCTCTGGATACAGGTCACGCGCCAAATCAAATGCAGCTCGTTTTATCTTTTTCGCCAACCCATGATGCCGATAATCAGGATCCACAATCAACCCCGAATTAGACACATACCGTTGATGACTATACGTTTCTACATAACAAAAACCAATCAAGCGTTCCCCATGTAACGCTACAACGGAATGACCCGTTTCTAATTTTTTCTTAATATAATTCGGGTCGCGTTTAGCGATACCTGTGCCGCGCACCCGCGCCGATTCTTCAATCAGGTTCACAATCGCTTGCGCATGCACTGCATGCCCTTTGCCCGCGATAACGATTTTTATATCTATGACTTGCTCCATTTTTTGAATCCTAATTTTTAAAATTTTGATAATTAATTGATTACGTATCCTTTTAAAAGATACTAAAATAAATGAATAAGATTCGTCTTTCCTTTAAGAAATAGACGAACTTGTGTAAAACGGATATTCGGACGCACCGAATTTCAATAGTAACACTCAAAAACTTTAAGGGAAATTTTGTTTAGGACTTGTACGGCGGGATTTCTAAAACCCCTTTTGCCGGATAATCATCGTCGCACGCCTCTCGGCGGGATGCGACACGGGAAGCCAAAACGACGGGCGCGTTTGGCGAATCGTGGAGATGGAAGACAATTATAATCAATTGTCAAAAACAGCATGTGAAGTGATTTCTTCATTTTCAAGTTTATCGTCAACTTAAAACGACGCAAACAGCGACACGTTATGACAGGGCAAATATAAAACCCTTTCGGGAATTTTCCAAATTTTTTAGAATTTTTAAGAAAAATTTAAGATATTTAAAAAATTAGAATTGGTTTTTGCGCACCTTTTCAAAATATAATACTTTTTCAAAATCATAACATTATTACTTCAAGGTGCTTTTAGATACAAATTTTATTTTAAAAATGAAGCTTATTTTAAAATTTTATATCAAAATAGATTGGCAAGAAAATAAATTTAGGCTTGCCTAAATTTATTTTTATGATTTTCAAAAAATGTTTTACATTTGTGGACGTTCTTTGAACGGAACTATTTTTAATAACTTCAACCAAATCAAATATGGCAATTTTTCAAATCTTACAAACAGAATGGGCTATTCGCGCACTTTCGGCTTCCGCAATGGTGGGCATGATGTGTGGCATGTTGGGCTGTTTCATCGTCTTGCGCAACATGGCATTGATTGGGGACGCGCTAAGTCACGCCGTATTGCCGGGCGTAGTCGTCGCATTTATGTTGGTAGGATTTTCGACGATAGGGTTTTTCATCGGTTCGGTGGCGGCGGGATTACTGTCGGCGGCGGCAATGACTTGGATTCAACAGCATGTTCAAACCAAAAATGATGCGGCAATCGGCATCGTTTTCACGGCTATGTTTTCGGCGGGCGTGATGGGAATTTCTTGGATTTCGCATCAACAAGGCGTGCATTTAGATTTAAAAGATTTCTTATTTGGCAACGTCTTAGGCGTGAGCAATAGCGATTTATATTTAACCACTTTTGTGAGTTGCTTTGTACTTATATCCATTATTTCATTTTATAAATATTTGTTTATCAGCACTTTTCAACCGATTGTGGCACGTACTATGGGGATTTCCGTGCAAGGCATCCATTATTTTTTAATGTTATTATTATCGTTTTCAGTGGTTGCTTCTTTGCAAACGGTGGGAGTCATTTTAGTGGTTGCCATGTTAATAACGCCCGCTTCAACCGCGCTTTTGCTCTCGAATAGATTAAATAAAGTCTTAATAACCGCAGGGATTTTAGGATTTGTAGCAGCGATTTTCGGTTTCATCGCAGCCGTTGTTTTTGAAACAACGCCTGGGCCCGCAATGGTAATGGTTTCGACGCTTTTTTATGTAATTGCCATGTTATTTGCGCCTAAGAAAGGTTTAATCAGTCGTTTTTATCAAAAAAGACATTTAGAACATAAAATTCGCCTTGAAGATACGTTGAAACGCGCTTGGCGATTGCAAGAAAAGGGCAATTTTAGTTTGGACGATTTGGCGGCGCAAGTGAGTTTTCCCGCGCCTGATTTGAAAATTATTTTAAATCAAATGATACGTAATCATTTGATTATCAATCAAAAAAATAGATTTCAATTAACCAATACGGGACTTGCTGCGGCTTCCCGTTTGGTGCGGGCGCACCGCCTTTGGGAAACGTATTTAGCCCGCGAATTGGGGTTAACAGAGGAGCAAATCCATGAAGATGCGGAGAAATATGAACATTTATTATCTGAAGAATTATTGGATGAAGTCGATGCACATTTGGACTTTCCTAATGAAGACCCGCATGGTTCGCCGATTCCCAGAAAGTAAACACATCGTTCACATAGAATTACATAGGACACATAGGGCATTTTGCCTTATGTGTCCTATGTAATTCTATGTAAACGATGTGTTTAAAAATTGTATCTTGAAACACAAAAATCGCGTATATTTGCCTCAAATGTAATCAATTAGATAGTTGAAAAAAATATGAGTGCAAATAAAATACACCGTCAATCGCGGGAGACCGAGCAAAAAGCGTTGGAAATCAATTTAGATAATTCCATCTATGGCACATTTGCCGAAATCGGGGCAGGACAAGAAGTAGCCCGATACTTTTTTCAAGTGGGCGCGGCGGCAGGAACGATTGCCAAAACCATGTCGGCATATGATAAAGTTTATTCAGATGAAATCTACGGACCCGAACCGAATGGACGGTACGTTTGCGAAAGCCGATTGTACAAAATGTTGACACATGAGTACGATTTGATGGAAGCACGGCTGCAAGATGAACGCCCAAATACCCATTTTTTCGTCTTCGCGGACACGGTAACAGCGATTAATTATACCAAAACCATCAAAGGAGAAGGTTGGTTAGGAGTCCGTTTTCAACTCAAACCGGGTGCAAAACCCAATGATTTGGTGATTCACGTCAAAATGTTGGATAATGACAACCGTTTGCAACAACAAGCCATTGGAATTTTGGGCGTAAATTTAATTTATGCGGTGTATCGATATGCGCAAAATATAGATATTTTATTGCAATCGTTGATGGATAGTTTGCATGGGCGGATTAGCATTGATATGGTGCGCGCTTCTGGTCCGAATTTTGAAAAAATTGATAATCGCTTGTTGTGTTTAATGTTGATTCGGTACAAATTGAGTGATGTGGCGATGTTTGGACCCGATAAACGGAGCGTACATGGTTCCGAATTTTTATATAAAAAAAATGTATTGGTGGTCAGGGGCAGTTTTCGTCCTTTGACGTTGGTAAATCAGGATATGATTCGCAAATCTTGGGAACAATTTCGACGTGATAATGCAGCAGAAACTAAAAAATGTACGTTGTTGACCGAAATTACATTGGACAATCTGACCGACGAAGGCGAATTAGATGAACAAGATTTTCTCGACCGCGCCGATTTGCTTTGCGCCATGGGGCAAACGGTCATTATTTCCAATTGTGAACAACATCATAAATTAATTCGTTATTTGTCGGATTATAAAATTCAAAAATTGGGCTTAGTGATTGGCGTGCGTATTTTGTTAGATACGATTAATGATAAATATTATCAGAATTTGGATGGGAGTTTATTGTCCGCCTTTGGGGAATTGTTTACGCGGAATGTGGCTGTTTATGTGTATCCGACTTTGCAAGAAGGCAGTGAGGAAGTGATGAATGCAGCGAATTTGCCTGTTCCAGATGGTGTTAAATTTCTATATCAACACTTATTAAATTCAAAACAAATCATTGATATTCAACATTTTACACTTGAAAATTTACACATTTATTCCAAAGAAGTGTTGCGTTTGATACGGCATGATGAAGCAGGTTGGGATAAAATGGTGCCTGATAAAATCGCTCAATTGATTCGAGAAAAATACTTGTTTTCATTCCCTGCACAACGGATGACGTTTGATTATTAAATTTTTTTTGAAAAATAGCGTGAGCGATTTGCATTCGGTTGGGCAGTGTCTTTGATCAGACTGGATGGAAGATTACGCTATCACTAAACTGCCCATTTGGAACACGCTTCCAATTCGGGGGACAGTGTTCCCCGAATTGGAAGCGCCCGAGTTACCAATTTCAGCTGATATGATATAACATTAAATAAAAATGTTTTCAATAGAAAAAAATATCAAAATAAAAAAAATATCGGTAAACAAAAAACATGTGCTTTATCAAGATGAAGAAAATAATCTATTTTTTGATGGGCAATTTATCAAAAATGATTTAGCTGATTTTACAGATATTTACTTGTCAAATACTTTTATAATTGCTTATTCAAATGATAATCATCAATTTATATATAATAAAAAATTAAAATTTTTATATAAAAAATCCTTTGATTTTGGCTTTGGTTCTATCAGTAATTATCTGGACAATAAAAACAATAGAATTGTTCATTTAGAAGATGGGCATTATGCTCAATTTAATGCTATTAAAAATGAAGTCATTAAAGAATATCCATCCAAATTTAATGGTAACTATGCGTCTGTTTATCAGGATGAACGATTGTATTTTTATGACCATGAAACATTCATTGTTCATGCATTTTCGGTTACAACAGATACAATTATTTGGCAAATTCAGTTGAATGCCCGTAAAGTAGATAAAATACTCGGCATTGTCGGTGAAAAGCTAATTGTTATCTACGAAGGTTATATGGTTCGTTATATCTGTGCGCTCAATATCCATACAGGAGCGATGATTTGGCACCGAGATGCAGGAGGATTAGATCCTCATACAGCCCTCATCGTGCCTCAAAAGGGAACGGTAATCAGCCTCAAAAGTCGCAAACCTAATAGCAACACGTTTATTGAAATGAGCCTTGAAACGGGAGAAACGGTGCGAGTGGGTTCACTTCCAGAGTTGGAAAAGGCTGATTTACAAGTAGTTCGCAGTGTTTTACACGGGAACGCGCTTTATTTTACAGCGAACCACGATGGCTCTTTTGGCGATGTCGCTAT